>OMQX01000095.1 GCA_900313335.1 uncultured Prevotellaceae bacterium | reverse complement strand
GCTACTCTCTTTCCGAATGTCGTACCTAACTGGCCACGGAACTTCCATGGCGTGGTGAGGCGGTATTTCAGATAGTTGTCTGTCTCGGCATAGTAGTCGTAATACTTGCGCGGTGTAGGATCATAAGTAGCAATGCCTGCGTCGAAATCTTCCCTGGACTGATAATAGTACTTGGAACTGATGCTCTGGTCATCGATGTACTCCAATCGGTACCATGTGGGACTCTCGATGGTAAGGCCAATACGGAAAGGATTGTCCTTGACCGGACGGATTATCGTTCCAAGCTTGAAATTGAACCCGTGACCGGTAATGTGCTGGTCGTTCATATATGCAAAGTCCTGTATTTCCTGATCTGCTATGTCGCCATTGCGCTGTTCCCACATCTCGGTTGACTGCCTCCAGTCAACTCTGTCCATACCGAATGTCAGACCGATGAAGAACTGATCCTGGACATTGGTACTAAGGTTGAAGTCAAAACTGCTTAGTGAGCCTGATGCGTATGACAGGTTGCTATTACCCAAGGCATTAGCACCTGTCCACAACTTGGCTGCTGAGGCTGCTTTATAAGTACTATTAAACTTGGGATCAATGTGTGGATCCCATGGAGTCCATGGATTGAATGTACCACGCTGTTCTACAACGGTTGCCATATCATAGAGCTGGTCGGCAAATGATGCACCGGTTGCCACCTTGCCATAGAAGGCTTGCTTGTAGTTAATCTTGCGCTGGTAGTTAAAGGATATATTGAAATTCTTGACCTTGCCATCCATGGGGAACGAGGCGACAATACCCGCCTGATCCAGTGTAACGCCTCCGTTGTTGGGGGCCATGCCGCTGGCGCTCCTGTCAGCACCCCAGTTGCCGCCTAAGGTAAGTGAGATGTCGTTCTTCTTCATCATGGCGATGCCGGCAGGATTGGCACTGATGGTGCTGATATCCGCTCCCAGGGCGCCCATGGCTCCACCCATTGACACGTAACGTGATGTTCCTATGACATCTGCCTGATTTGTAATCTGGTTATTGACGTATGTATCTTGGGCATAAACCGAGATAGCTGCAGACAATGCTGCTAAAGTGATTATTTTCTTCATCGTAATGTAATGTTGAATTTTATGACCTGACATAGGCTGACGTACTTAACGGCCACGGCCGCCACGGAATCCTCCACCGCCGCCTCCTCCGAAGCTACCGCCTCCTCCGAAGCCACCACCTGATGAGTGGAATCCTCCACCACCTGATGAACGGAATCCTCCGCCACCTGAGCTGTGACTGCGGGACGGGCTGCCATAGCTGTGTGAAGAACTGCCGGATGATGAACGGGAACCTCCCCATGTACTGTTGTTGCTGCCCGAACTGCGGCTTGGACGACCGCTGTATGTATTGCTGCGTCCACTGTCGTTATAACGGCCGCCACTGCCATACCTGTTGTTGTTGCCCCGGCTGTATGTACGGGAATTGTCCGTATAGGTTCGTGGATTGCCTGTCGTTGCACTGCGCATACCCATTGTCCGTCCGCCGCTATAGCGGTTGTTGTAGATGGCATTGGCATTTCGAACACTCATGGTGCGGTATCCTGTACCATAGTAATGGTGATGGTGGACATGAATGCCAGGATGCCATGCATAGCTCCATCCTATACCCCATGTGCATCCCCACCCTACTGAGCACCATCCGCCTACGTAGACAGGACGATACCAGGGATCCCAGAACCATGGGTCATAGTACCATGGATCATAGATATAAGCAATGCGGTCCCAATACCAGGGATCGTAGTAGCGTATTCCACGGAATCGTGCCAGGCGTGTGCTGTAGTAGAACTCGTCTTCCTCGGCATCCCTATATCCGCGTGTATAACCGTCATCGTAACCAAGATCGTACAGGCTGCCCTGCTTCTTCCTAGTCACAACAACAGTATCGGCAACTGCGGTATTTGTATCCGCAACACTTGTGCGACGGCCGCGACGGTTGTACTCATCTACGTCTCGCAGAGTACCTGTATGATAGTCTGCCTCGCCGTTGGATGGCTGTGTCACGTCATCCTCATATTCCACGACAACCCTGCGTGTCTGTTGTTTCTTATCGCTCTGGACGGTCTTATCATTCTTGGACTTTCTGCCAAAATACATCTCGTCATCATCATCCTGCGCCATTATTGCTATGGTGGGCAGTATGAGAGCTACCATTGCAAAGATAAATGACTTTCGATTCATAGTGCTAAGCTTTTATAGTTTCTCTGATGCAAAAATACTTTTTTAAAATATGTATATTTAGGGTGTTTTCCTAAAATGGGTAGGAAAATCCCTTTTCATGATTTATCACTATGCCTTTTTACGAAAGAGCAGCATTGTCCATTCGGATTCAGTGCATGTCACCTCCAAATGAAAGCCGAGCTCCATAGCCTTCTGCTGCAAGACACCTGCATCTGTCTCGTAGAATCCGCTTAGCAACATCTGACCACCAATCTTGATGCAGGATGCAAAACGCGGCATATCGGCAAGGAGGATATTGCGGTTGATATTGGCTATCAGCAGGTCTGCCGGCTGGACACCGAAACGATGTTCCTGCACAAGAACAGCTGAGTCGCCCTCGCATACGCGAACATTATCTATATTATTAAGCTGAAGGTTGCTGATGGCATTGCGAACGCTCCACTCGTCAATGTCGTATGCAAATACATCATGTGCACCAAGCATGCTGCACATGATGGCCAGTATTCCAGTACCCGTGCCGGCGTCTATTACATGCTTTCCACAAAGGTCCATTTCCAACAACTGGTGCAGTATCAGGCGGGTCGTCTGATGCGAACCGGTTCCGAATGCCTGACATGGATTAATCCTGATGTCAAACCTGGCATACGGTACATCCGTATGGCGTGTATCATGTATGCAAACAAGACATTCTTCCGTATCGGCAGGTAATTCGGAAGCATACAGCATTATTGGCTGGAAGCCTTCATCTTCCCACTGGGCATTCCAGTTCTCGTAGGCAGCTTCCGTAACGGTATAGGTTATTCCGATATTTTCAATCGGGAATGTCGCAATGACGGTATCGAGCTCTTCCTTATGTAACAAAGTCTGCTGCACCCATCCCCTGATACCATGAGCGGTATTCTCGAATGCTTCAAATCCACATTCGGCTACAATTGCACTCAGTACATCTGCAGATGCCTCGGTACAGGGAGTAATATTAAAATCTACCTCGTAGTATTTCATCTTACTATGAACTATTCAAACCTGATACTCTTTGCCGGATGGATTCGGCTTACCAGATAACTGGGTATCACAAGCACCAGTACACAGATTATCAGCGTTGATATGTTTACAATGGCAATCTGCGTCCATGGGAAACTGACCGGTACGGTATTGAGATAGTAATTGGCAGGATCCAGCTTGGCAATACCGGTGTATTTCTGCAGGTACAGCAGAGCAAAGGCAATGGCGTTGCCAATGACTATGCCGCGCACCACGATCATTGCGCTAAGATAGAGGAACAGGTGGCGAAGCTGCGAGTTAGTAGCTCCCATTGCCTTCATTATACCAATGAACTGAGTTCGCTCAAGGATGATTATGAGCAGTCCGCTGACCATAGTAACACATGCCACGCATATCATGAGGATCAGTATGGCAATGACATTGGTGTCGAGCAGTGTCAGCCATGAGAATATCTGCGGATATATTTCCCGTACCGTCGGATTGGCATAATACTGACCATTAGAATCAGTCAGGCTCAATACGACACGTCCAACCTGCATTGCAATTTCGTTAAGGTCCTGGAAACCGGGCAGAATGACCTCGGCGCCACTGTAAATATCCTTGTCCCAATGTGCTATGCCTTGCACATTACGCACGTCAGCAAATACGAGGTTATCGTCAAAGTCGCTCATATAAGTATTGAATATGCCTGCAACAATATATCTGCGTGCACGTAACTGGTTGGTAAAGAAATAGGCATATACTCGGTCACCTGTCTTCAGTTTCAATGCAGCGGCAGTACGACCTGAAATGATAATACTGTCGGAAGGTGTGTCGCCTGCACCAAACTGCGGTATATGCCCCTCGGCCATGCAACTACGGATAAAGGTGAGGTCGTATTCAGTTCCGATGCCACGGACAACAGTTCCGCGAAAGGCATCAGTGGTCTTGAACATACCGGTCTGTACTGCGTATCGCTGCACCCGGACAACACCCGGTACGGCACGCAGTTCGCGAACAAGACTGTCGGTAATCTGTATGGACAGCGAGGTTGACTGATACATGCTTTTGGCATTGACAACCTCGATATAGCCTGCTATGTCGGCTACCTTGCGACGTACCTCGTTCTGGAATCCAAGTGCAATGGAAAGACTCATGACCATAACCAGGACACCAATAGCCACACCTGCGGTGGCAATGCGTACAGCGGATGCCGAGATACGACTTCCACCTGCATTATTATATAGTCTTCTGGCTATGGACAGCATAACTTACTCTGTGCGGCCGGGGTATGCCTCGATAGCCTTGCGCAGTATGAAGAGTGCCCGTATAAGGTCCTCCTTCTTAAGCACATAGGCCAGGCGTACCTGATTATATCCTGCTCCCGGTGTAGTATAGAATCCTGCCGCTGGAGCCATCATTATGGTTTCGCCCTCGTACTGGAAATCGGACAGGCACCATGCACAGAACTTCTCGGCATCATCCACAGGAAGCTTGGCAACTGTATAGAAAGCTCCCATAGGTATAGGGCTGTAAACGCCAGGGATGCGATTGAGACCGTCTATCAGGCATTTACGCCGCTCGACATATTCGTCGTATACCTCGCGACCATATTCCTCTGGCTCGTCCAGTGACGCCTCGGCAGCAATCTGACCGATGAGCGGTGGAGAAAGGCGTGCCTGGCAGAATTTCATAACTGCCTGACGTACCTCGGCATTCTTGGTTATAAGAGCTCCGATACGGATGCCACACTCACTATAACGTTTTGATACTGAGTCTATAAGAACAACATTGTTCTCAATTCCCTCCAAGTGACAAGCGCTGATGTATGGCGACCCGGTATATATAAACTCGCGGTACACCTCGTCGCTGAACAGGTACAAGTCATATTTCCTGACCAGGTCGCGTATCTGATTCATTTCCCTGCGCGTATACAGGTAGCCTGTCGGATTGTTGGGATTACAGATAAGTATTGCACGTGTACGCTCGTTTATAAGCTCCTCGAATTTTTCTACCTTGGGCAAAGAGAAACCCTCTTCGATTGTAGTAGCAATAGTACGTATTACGGCACCGGCAGAAATGGCAAACGCCATGTAGTTGGCATACGCCGGCTCGGGGACGATAATCTCGTCTCCGGGATTAAGGCATGCAAGGAACGAGAATAGAACAGCCTCGCTACCACCACTGGTTATGATAATATCGTCTGCAGTGAGGTTAATATTGTATTTCTCGTAGTATTTGACCAATTTCCGGCGATATGACAAATAGCCCTGAGACGGGCTGTACTCCAGAATCTTGCGGTCAATATTACGTATTGCATCCAATGCCGCCTGAGGCGTGGGA
>OMQX01000093.1 GCA_900313335.1 uncultured Prevotellaceae bacterium | reverse complement strand
ATGCTTTCGCCAGGCTGAACAGGATGGTCTGTACCATTGCCGGGAATCATGAATACGGCACCTGCAGGAATTGCATACGGACGTACATCCGGATTCCAGTCGTGCTGGCCGGAGCTGGAGCTCTGGTACATTGATTCTATAATAGCGATGCTATCGGCATAGAGCACTACGTCACTGTTGTTTGTGATTACGAAATAGGCGTCGTAGTTGTAGTTCTTGTTCTGTGGCGTAAGTGTGCCTGTTGTGCATATTTCGGATAGGACGAAACCACCATCGGCCTTGAACGAATTTACCACCAATTTAATTGACGATATATCCTCGCTCAGAGACACATCGTTGCTGTTTATCTCGAAGTCGGTTGAGCCGTCAACTCCATCCTTCTTAAAGGAGATGTTACCCTTGGCAGCAACATTGTATCTGCCTTCGACAAGATTTGGAAGGATAATCTCGTAGTTGTCGCCGTTCTTTACCGGTGTTGGCAGAGTCATCTCTTCGCCGGTCAGGACATTGGTTACTGTACCATCGAAACTGTTCAGTACAACATTGGTCACATTCATTGGCATTTCGATAGTAATTCGGCCATTGTCAACAATTACCGGACCATCGTTCTCGCTACATGAGAAAAACAACACGCTCATTGTCATGAGCATTACGCTAAAAAACAGATTCTTTTTCATTTTCATTTCTTTTGTTTGGTTTATACATAAAATTATGATATTGTCTCGAATTAACTAAAATACTATTCCAAGAGCACCTTGTACGTTTGCTGCGTACTCGCCTTCTGTACAATACTTCCATGCTGTAGCAACCTGGCCATATAATCCAACTCGCCATTTCTTAGGCCTGTAGTCTGCGCGTAAGCTCGCCTGGGCATGTGCATAACTGGCTTTCTGATATATGTATGTTGTGTTTATATACTTTTTTATACTTGGTGACATATTGGCATACGGCATAACTATTTCGCTGCCTACGTTGCCTGTATATCCTGCCAATAGATTGAGGTCAAGCTTCACGTTCTCCTTTACCGCTTTTATCCATTGTGCCGTGAATTCACCATAAAGGTTGGAATATCCCATTTTCCGTTGCACGTATTCGTACTTCTCGCTATTGCTGAAATAACCGGCTTTCAACATCATGTGCCAATCTCCCCTGCCGTACACACCGGTAGCACCGACATCAAACCTATGCTGGTGGTACATTGTAAGGTTTGCCAGTATGGGATAATCCTGACCTGCTGCTGAACCGGCAACATGCTCATCGCTTGCTCGCTTGTCATACAACGCGTGCACCAACAGGGCTTTCTCGTTTTTTGATGTCTGTTTCTTCCATCCGACTTTCAAGTTGGTCTGCTGACGATAAAGAGTGGTAATCGGCAATGAATTATATTCGTCCAAAATGCGCTCGTATTCATTTATTGAATGTGAAAGATGGACAATCCATCCTGTTTTAGCCGATGGTTGGACGTCAAGGGCAAGTCGCCCGCCTTTGCCTTTGTAAAATATACTTCGGTTAGAACCGGAGAAACGTACATAGTTAGTACCCAGACCTGTCATCTGCAACTCTCCCATACTGCTCATCTCGCTATATAAATCAACGTCAGCTGTCTGTCTGTAAATATTGCCCTCGGCTGAAAAGCCCAGGTGGTATTTACCAATGGCAAGAGCGGCACCTGCATTTAGGGATATATCGTAAACAATACCGCGCATACGGGGGTCGTAGGTACGGTATTCCTGCTCGGCACGCAATTTTAGCTCTCCACCCAACAACCAACGACCGGTTTCGACAGCGTATCCTCCTGCAAAATAATAACGTTCGCGATGAGTGTCACCGCCAATACTGTCAGCTGTAACATCGGGGTAAAGCAAATCGAAATCGGCTACACTGTTGTAGGATTTGCTGAATTGCTTGCCATTGCGGTATGAAGCCTCGCCCCATACTACCGACTTTGGAGTAAGACGTATGTAGGTCTTTGCCTGTAATTCCGGAAGTAAATAACCATTACCCTCCTCTACGCGAAAAGCATCACTCTGGTGTCTGTAGTCAAACTGCAAGCACAATTGTGTATGGGTTTTCATGTAAGCGTGCGTCATGAGTGCAGGATTCCTGAGTGCAAAGTCACTTGTTTGTCTCCACAGCGAGTAGCGCTGTACGTACACCGAATCATAATTGGCTGCCTGAACCGATGACCAAGCTGCAAACAGCAGCACCAAAATATATCTTAAACGCTCCATTATTCCAACAGTATTATGTTCAATTTAGCAGCACTTCGGCCTTCGGTGGCTGTCAGCTCGACATAATCGCTTATAGCACGAAAGGAACCGATCTTGCGTGCACCGCTCCGGTCTGTATAACTTATCGTGCCTTCTATCAGCACCTGATATGCACCACGCAACAATTCCACTTGCACCTCGGGGCCGTTGAAGTTTGAGGTACTTGTAATGTGGCGGGTATTCAGGTTTGTAAAATGAGCCATTGCCTGAACACGTTCTATGGACTGTATCTCGTTACTCTCTAAACGAATTACTGCAATGGTCATATATTCGTCGTTGTCCTGATGGCAACCACAGAGCATTGCAGTAAGACACAACACGATAAATGGTATTATTTTTCTTATCATCATATTCTAACATTTGCCTCCAAACCGAAATAAGGTTTTGTATGGCGGCGTATGGTTTTACCGTAACTTTCGTAATCGGGCGAGTAATCCCAAATCTTATTAAAGAACATTGCCAACTTCAAACGGTCTTTAAGCAATTTCTTGGTTATCTTTATATTCAATGTCAAAGCAAACGGAACTGTAGTGTATGTGTAGTTTGTGCTACCGCGAACCAACCATTTCAAATAAGGATCACCTGCACATTCCGGTGTCCATGGGTGAATCACGCCTTGCGAGTCCATATATTCGTCCGGTTCGCTACTGAGTGCATTATGTTCACTGGATGTAAACCACTGGCATTGCGTGGATATAGAGAATCCTAATTTCAGTTTAGGAACATCTGTATCAAACATAAAGTTGGTATTTGCCATCTGGTTTACTACATTCTCGTCGTCGTGATACAAACCCACATATTTTACTCTGTTGTTGTCTATCACTACACTTGGGCGTTCCATTATCAACTGAGAATTACGATATGTCGTCCTGAACCAGGCTCCGGTAATTGTAAGACGGGTGTATATCTTGGGGATACGCTTGGATGCAAAAGACAGCTCGACACCTTCTTTCTTGGTCTGGCTACCATTTTCGTAATGTGTGTAGGCACATAGTTCGGTCAGCAGCTGGTATGGCATATCCGAAAGCGAGGGTGGACCTGTCAGTGCAGATGCATCTACACCCGAGGCATCGTATTTGCGGTATGGGTAGGCTGCATAGTTGGTCTGGTTGCGGAATCCCGATTCCATATTCTCACGAAAATACGTCACCGTAAGACGGTTGCTGCCAACATTCAGGTCACCCGTTACCTCCCACTTCAAATTACGTGCAGGCCGCAGTGTGGGATTGGTTCCTGGAATGATGTAGGTCCGGTAGTTTATACGGCTGTATTCGGGATTCACATTATAGTACTTGAGCTGCAACAGGTCTATATAGGCAGGATCGGGGAAAAGCTGGTCTATAGTAGGCATTTTGGTATGCTGCCCTATACCGCCCGAAAGCCTGACGAACGAGGGTTTGCCGAACGCTGAGAATCGTGGAAACGTAAATCCCATGTTGGCTCGCGGGTCCATGTAGAAAGTGGAATGCATCTCATAATTATTGGGCAGATTTAGCATCTGCTGGGCACGCAGTCCAGCCATCAGCTCCAGCTTGCACTTGCCTAATGGCAATGTTGCAGTTTCCTCGGCATAGAATGACAAGATGTGATTGGCTGGCTTCTCGGACAGGCTCCTCATCCTTATCTGTGCGGTGGGATAAACAGGACGCATTGGATCAAACACTTGGCCCTGACCGTAGTTCTTGTCAACATTCCAATCTATGCCCACCAACAGCGTGTTTGCTACTCTTCTGTTGGGAATCTGCAAACTGGCGTTCAGTTTCATGAATACATTCAGAGGCTTTCCGTCAACACCCTGCGTAGCATCATATACGTATGGCAATATCAGGGCGTCATATTCACCTTCGTCCTTGTTCAGTACCGCTCCTGTCATACTTTGCAGGCTGACGGTCCTGGTACGCGAAACCTTGTCATGATGATATGATGCGGCTGCCAGAAATTCAGCGCCTTTCAGCCATGTCGTGCGTTTCATCTTCAGTTCCAACTTGGTCGAAAAAGCCATCCTATTGTAACTCTGCTTGTATTTGTCAACGGCACCCTTGTTCAGGTCCGGATCCTGCTTCTCTCCATCAAACGAGCCTGTATAGTCCAAATTGGTACTCAGACGCAGATTGTAGGTGGGACGTTGCCAGGTATGTCCTACACGAGCCGAGAATGTCAGACGGCTGTAATTGTTCAGCGAATTCCTTGGATCTGCTTTGGAATAAAGATAGTCAGCACTGACATTCAAGGTCGTCCTGTTCCGCCATTCGAAACCCTTTGCCACGTAAACCAGTTTCGACTGCATGTCCGATTTAAGCCTTGCCTGAAAGTCGCGTCCCCCACGGCGACGCTCTATCTTAACAAGCCCGCTTGTCAAGTCACCGTATTGGACCGAGGGGATACCGCGTACAATCTCAACACTTTCGATATCATCAGTTGAAATGGTACGCATATCTACACCCGAATTAGTGCTTTCACGTTCCAAGGCAGCCGACTCCCATGCACCGCTTATGGACTGCA
Organism: uncultured Prevotellaceae bacterium; assembly: GCA_900313335.1. GTDB lineage: Bacteria > Bacteroidota > Bacteroidia > Bacteroidales > Bacteroidaceae > Physcousia. The sequence continues at coordinate 1,368 of OMQX01000093.1, read as the reverse complement.
TGTTTGCATTTGTCGAGATACGAGCACCGTCCACAAGGAAACTGGTTCCCAACGAAGACGTTGCATAATTACTGCCCATGGGACTTGCTTCGCGCAGACGTATGTTATTGACGACATTCAGCATTGGATCCTTGCTGGTTCCTCCTGGCAACAGCTCAAGTAAATCCGTAAAACTGGAAGGCTGCAGGTGCTCCATGGCATGTTTCCTGATTTTAGAAGCACTCGTCAGTCCGCGGCTCTCCTCTGCCGTAACCACGACCTCACCCAGAACACTTATCTCGGCCTCCAACCGGATTTTAAGCTCCACCGTATCAGCCTTTATGTCAAAAAACGACGGCTTATATCCTATGTAGGTAATTCTTAGTTGTTTAGGATAATTATTTCTAGGTATTACAAAACGGCCATCACTGTCGGTAACAGTTAGCGGCTTACGCCTTGCAGCATCTGCAACAGTAGCCCCAATGACAGGTTCCTGCGTATCTGCATCAATTACAATACCATGCATAACGCCCTGTGCATTAACCAGTTGCGCAAGCAAAAACAGTGAGATAGCACACAAAAATCTACTAATATGCATACAATTTTATAACTATATGCAAATATAATCCATTTCAAATTTCCCCGCAATACCAAAAATTTATGAAAAAACTGCGTGAGAGAGCTGGCAGCCTATAAACGCAGAAAACCCTCTGGTCTTTTGGACCAAAGGGCTTCTTCTCTTGAAAAACGGCGGCTACCTACTCTCCCACGGGTGTGCAGTACCATCGGCGCGGGCGGGCTTAACTTCTCTTACTCTCCCACGGGTGTGCAGTACCATCGGCGCGGGCGGGCTTAACTTCTCTGTTCGGAATGGGAAGAGGTGGAACCCCGCCACTATAACCACCTGAAAAACGGTGCAAGGTGAGAGCAATGACAAACTCGTTTGACCATTGCCGAGCCGAAGCCCGGTTTCAACACCTTGTCAATAGGGGGGACATACCAAAACAACAGATACCTCAAAAGGCAAGTATCAACAAAATTACAACTCAGCTGCAAGTATAGCAACCTCATGAGAGAGCGAAAGCCGTTCGGGCAATTAGTAAGGCTCGGCTTTGACGTCACCGTCTTTACACCTGCCTCCTATCAACGTCCTCGTCTAGAACGACCCTCAAGGGAGATCTAATCTTGTGGCGGGCTTCGTGCTTAGATGCTTTCAGCGCTTATCCACTCCAGACTTAGATACCCAGCAATGCACCTGGCGGCACAACTGGTAAACCAGAGGTCTGTCCAACACGGTCCTCTCGTACTAGTGTCAGAGCCACGCAAATCTCCTGCGCCCACGATAGATAGAGACCGAACTGTCTCACGACGTTCTGAACCCAGCTCGCG
>OMQX01000096.1 GCA_900313335.1 uncultured Prevotellaceae bacterium | reverse complement strand
ATGGCATCTATTGCCTTGTCCGGGAAACTGCGGTCACTGATGTAGCGTGCAGTCAGGCTTACGCAAGCCTGCAGGGCCTCGTCCGTATACTGCACGTTATGATGCTTCTCGTATGCCGTACGTAGCTGCAGCAGTATCTGCAGCGTCTCCTCGTGCGTCGTCTCTGCCACTACCACCTTTTGGAAACGGCGGTCCAATGCACCGTCCTTTTCTATAGTCTTCCGGAATTCGTCCAATGTCGTGGCACCTATGCACTGTACCTTGCCGCGCGACAATGCCGGCTTCAGCATATTCGCAGCATCCATGCTGCCGCTTGCGCCTCCGGCACCTATCATCGTATGTATCTCGTCGATGAAGATTATTATGTCCGGGTTGTTCTCCAGCTCCGTTATGATGTTCTTCAGGCGCTCCTCGAACTGTCCGCGGTATTTCGTCCCCGCCACTACACCGGCCAGGTCCAGCGTTATTATACGCTTGTCCCACAGCAGGCGTGCAATACGGCGCGTGTTTATGCGCTGTGCCAGTCCCTCGACTATGGCACTCTTGCCAACACCCGGCTCACCGATCAGTATCGGATTGTTCTTCTTGCGACGTGTCAGTATCTGCGCAACACGCTCTATCTCCTTGTCACGGCCCACTACCGGATCCAGTTTCCCCTCACGCGCCATTTGAGTCATGTCCGTTCCGAAATTGTCCAGAGCTGGTGTATTGCTCTTCCTCGCTTCCGACATGCGAACATCCTCTTCAGCAGAGCCATTTATCTCATACTCATCCTCACTGTAACGGGAATCGTCCCCGAAATATCCGTCCACGGGAGTCTCGCTGACATTTTGGCGCAGCACTCCCCGCTGCAGATGCCCGTGTGACACAATGTCACAGTCGGTGCGTCCTGCCTTTCCGTCCGAGAGACCCGCCGCCATATTCAAGTCATCACAAAATCCGTTGTCTTTTATCATTTAATATGTATAGCGCTTCGTAAAGGTACTCTTTTTCTAAAAGCAATCAACAATTTCCATGCCAAAAACCGAAATGTACCGGATAAATTTGGCTGTTTGCCATAAATGCATTACCTTTGCATCCGGTTTTGGTTCCGTAGCTCAGTAGGATTAGAGCAACAGCCTTCTAAGCTGTGGGTCCCGGGTTCGAGCCCCGGCGGAATCACTCAGTTTTTGCCTTTTCTTTTAGGGTTCATTGGAAACCAACCCTTCCTCACACGCTCACGCTGTTCGAATATCTCCAATACGCTCCACAGGGACGAGCATCCCGTGATGCCTATTATTGCAGCAAGCAGGACGTTCTGGACAAACAGCGAGATCCCCAGCAGTATAATCCCGACAAGGGCAAACACCGGCCAGCACTTTACACCCCAGTAATACTCGGATTTGATGACTATCGGGTGGAATGCCCCGATAATCAGGAATGTCACAACGGCGATTATCAGTCCTTCGAAATACATAATATATCTTTTTATATCCGGATGTTGTCCACTATGTCCGATGCAGTCATGCTGTGCTCACCGTATACCGAAGCAGCCTTGTCCCCGGCCATTGCATGGAACGCGACACCCAGTACCGCAGCCTCGGCAGTCCCGTATCCCTGAGCCAGAAATCCCAGTATCATGCCGGTCAGTACATCCCCGCTGCCCGCCGTCGCCATGCCGCTGTTGCCCCATGGGCATACGTATGACGTCTTGCCGGGTGCCGTTATGACGGTGTTATGCCCCTTCTTCACCAGGGTGACGCGGCTGAAGTCCAGCCCCGCCTTCTCCAGACGCGCATACTCGCCTGCATGAGGCGTTATTACCGTCCTGCCGGGGATGTCGTTCCACCATTGCGGATACATTGCCAGTATGTTCAGCGCATCCGCATCTATTACGGTAGGTATGTCCAGCCGGCGAGCATTCAGCAGCTGGTCGTGTACGGCAAATGCCGTCGCCTCGTCAGTCCCCAGTCCCGGACCTATGCCCAGGGCATCATAGTTGCTCAGGTCCACTGCCCCCGTGAACATTACCAGGCTGTCGTCATGCTGTATTATCGCCTCGGGAACAGAAACCTGCACAATGTCGTTGTTGCGCTGCGCAATATGTGCTGTCAGCTTTCCCGCTCCGCTCCTCAGGCAGGCACGCGAAGCCAGGACACAGGCACCTGCCATGCCGTACTTGCCGGCAACCAGCAATGCATGGCCGAAGGTACCCTTGTGACCGTCCTTCGGCCTCGGCTTCAGCATGCTGCTGATGGTCTCCTGCGTAATGTAGTCCATTATTTGCTCTCGCGCAGACCCACCGTCTTGTTGAATACGGGATGCTGCGGTGTCGAATCCGTATCTACGTTGTAATAGCCGATACGCTGGAACTGCAGGTAGCTGAAAGGCTCCAGTCCGGCAGCATATTCCTCGACGAATGCATTTCTGTTTATGCGCAGCGAGTCGGGATTCAGGAACGGGCGCATTGCCTCTATGCCCCTGACACCGTTCCCGTTCTCATACTGCTTGATAGCATCGCGCGGATTCTCACATGTCCACAGGCACGAGTATTCGCGTACCTCGGCAGGAATGCTGTGGTTCGCACTTACCCAGTGCAGTGTCTTGCCCTTTATCTTGCGGTTTGCGCCCGGCATGCCGCTCTTGCTCTCGGTATCGTATGTCGCATGGATGCATGTGATGTTGCCCTCCGCATCCTTCTCTATGCACCTGTAGTTTCCGTTCTCGTCCTTCTCCTCGCTGCATGCAATGATGTAGGCATTCTTCAGGCGTACCTCCTTGCCCGGACCCAGTCGCATGAATTTCTTGCCACCGTCTTCCATGAAGTCCTCGCGCTCTATGTACAGCTCACGCTCAAACTTGATAGTATGCGTGTTGCCCTCCGTAATCGTGTTGCCCTCGGCATCACGCAGCTCCGGATTGTCTATTGCCTCCATTTCCTCTACCACACCCTCGGGATAGTTGTCTATTACCAGCCTTACAGGGTCCACCACTGCACTTACGCGCAGGGCACGTGTGTTCAGGTCCTCGCGGCATGCAGCCTCCATCAGCTTTATGTCGTTCAGCGCATCAAACGTAGTGTAGCCTATCTTGTCGATGAAGTTCAGGATAGCCTGCGGGCTGTATCCGCGGCGCCTTATGCCGCATATCGTAGGCATACGGGGGTCGTCCCATCCGTTTACCACCTTCTCCTTGGTCAGTATCAGCAGGTTGCGCTTCGACATCAGCGTGTAGTTCAGGTTCAGCTTGTTGAACTCGAACTGGCGCGGACGGTTGTCCTCGATGTCACCCTCGTCGCCCCTCCATTCCTTGATCCAGGTCACGAACAGGTCGTACAGCTCATGATGCGGTACAAACTCCAGCGTGCATATACTGTGGGTAACACCCTCCAGGTAGTCGCACTGGCCGTGCGTGAAGTCGTACATGGGATAGGCATTCCACTTGTTGCCAGTGCGCCAGTGCTCCATGTTCAGCACACGGTACATGATTGGGTCGCGGAAATGCATGTTGGGACTTGCCATGTCTATCTTGGCACGCAGTATCATCCTGCCAGGCTCCACATTGCCCGTGTTCATCTCGCGGAACAGCCTCAGCGATTCCTCGGCAGGCCGGTTGCGGTACGGGCTCTCCGTACCCGGTTCCGTAGGCGTGCCCTTCTGCGCCGCGATCTCCTCGGATGTCTGCTCGTCCACGTATGCACGTCCGTTCAGTATGCACCACTCTGCAAAGTCCCACAGGTCCTGGAAATAGTCACTGGCATATACCACCTTGCCCCATTCGAAGCCCAGCCACTTTATGTCGCGCTCTATGGCACGCACGTATTCGATGTCCTCCTTCTGGGGATTTGTGTCGTCCATGCGCAGGTTGCATACACCGCCAAATTTCTTCGCAACACCAAAGTCCATTGCGATAGCCTTGGCATGACCTATGTGCAGGTAGCCGTTCGGTTCGGGTGGGAAACGCGTCTGCAGGCGTCCGCCGTTCTTACCCTCAGCAAGATCCTCCACAATACGTTTCTCTATAAAATTCAGGCTCTTTTCAGGAGCCATAGCAACTTCAATTTCTGCCATATACGCTGTTCATTAACTTTATATTCTTGGCAAAAGTACAAAAAAACTATTAAATAACGATAGTTTTCTGCTCTAAGGTTTTTTCTTTCCACTCAAAATTATAATTTTGCAGACGATATGCAGCCATTAGCAGAAAGAATGCGTCCGCGCAAGCTCGCGGACTATATAGGCCAGGAGCACCTGGTAGGTGAAGGAGCAGTTCTTTCGCGTATGATTGCATCGGGACGTATCAGCAGTTTTATCCTGTGGGGACCTCCCGGCGTTGGCAAGACCACCCTGGCGACAATAATAGCCAATACCCTGGACGTGCCCTTCTTTACCCTCAGTGCCGTCACCAGCGGCGTCCGGGATGTACGTGAAGTAATAGAGAAGGCCCGTTCCACACGCTTCTTCAATTCGGCAAGCCCGATATTGTTCATCGACGAGATACACCGTTTCAGCAAGTCCCAGCAGGACAGCCTGCTGGGTGCCGTGGAACAGGGCGTTGTCACGCTCATCGGTGCTACTACCGAGAATCCCAGCTTCGAGGTCATACGACCCCTGCTCAGCCGCTGCCAGGTCTATACCCTCAAGCCCCTTGGCACACAGTCCCTGCTGACACTCATGCAGCGCGTGCTTAACGAGGATGTATATCTCAAGGAACGCAATATCCAGATAGACGGCACGGACGCCATTATCCGCTACAGCGGCGGTGATGCCCGCAAGCTGCTCAATATTATAGAGCTCGTATCCGAATCAGCCCCGCTCAAGTCCGATACGGACCAGCCCGCACTGCATGTCACGGACCAGTTCGTTGCCGAGCGCCTTCAGCAAAACCCGCTTGCATACGACAAGGACGGCGAGATGCACTACGACATCATATCCGCATTCATCAAGAGCATTCGCGGCAGCGATCCCGATGCGGCCATATACTGGCTGGCACGCATGATAGAGGGTGGGGAAGACCCCGCCTTCATAGCACGCCGCCTCGTCATATCCGCAAGCGAGGACATAGGCCTTGCCAATCCCAATGCCCTGCTCCTGGCAAATGCAGCATTCGATGCCGTGCAGAAGATAGGATGGCCCGAGGGACGCATTCCCCTTGCCGAGGCAACCGTATACCTTGCCACCTCGCCCAAGAGCAACAGCGCATACAATGCAGTCAATGCAGCTATCGACAACGTACGCCAGACAGGCAACCAGCCCGTACCCCTGCATCTGCGCAATGCCCCGACCGAACTTATGTCCGAGCTCGGATACAGCGACGGATACAAATATCCCCATGACTATCCCGGGCACTACGTACAGCAGCAGTACATGCCCGATGCACTCGTCGGCACACATTTCTTCCACGTTCAGGAGAACGACAGGATACGTGATACAAGAAACACCAAATAACACAAAACAAACATTATGAAGATTTTACTGTT
>OMQX01000092.1 GCA_900313335.1 uncultured Prevotellaceae bacterium | reverse complement strand
GCTGGACATACGCTCGCCGTACGAAACTATGGCAGCAGCAGTCTTGGCCGAAAGGTCACGGATCAGATAGACACCATTCAGAATACTGCGCAACTCGTCCAGGAGAGCCTTTATTTCCTGCTTCAGAGCCTCGCAGCGGTCCTCGTCCCCTATAACGGCCTCTATCATCTCGTAATGGCAGATTGCTATCTCCTTCCAGGCATCCCTGTAAGCGACATCGCCCTCTACAGCCATACGCGAGGTCCTTATCAGCTTGTCCGTAATGCCTCCCAGAGCACTTACGACAACGATTACAGGCTCCTTGCGCGACTCTACGATATCACGGACATTCAGTATGCTGTCTACCGAACCTACACTGGTTCCACCAAATTTCAGTACATTCATCAGTCGCTACTATAAGCTATAAAATTTCTGCGCGCAAAGTTAAGGAAAAATAACGAATAGAAATTACGATGTAAATGATTTTTTTATACATTTGCACCATAATGAAACCAAAATACAGGATATGAAGAAAATCATAATAACAGCAATAGCACTGATTATCAGTCTCAGCATCAATGCACAGGAAGCCCGCAACATGCCCGTCGGCGCCAAGCCTACAGGCAAAATAGCCGCACGTTGGAACAACTACGAGCGCAGCCAGTATTTCAGCGTACGCACAGGACTCAACGTCTCGCAGCTCTATTTCTCCGGCATGGACGTCTCGAGTTCCAGCATAGCAGGCTTCCAGATAGGCTTTGCAGCAGGATGGCAGCTGTCCAGCCGCACACCCCTCTTTGCCGAGGTCGGCATCTCGTACAGCGGCAAGGGAGCAAGCGTAGTACCGCCCAACGTACCACCAACGCTACCTGTCGAAGGCGGCTACAACAAGCTGCGCTACCGCATGCACACCCTCAACATACCCGTCGTCCTGAAATACAAGATCAGGATGAACCAGCGCAATTTCAGCATACAGCCCCTGTTCGGTGTATACATGAACCTGGGTATGGGCGGCAACTGCCAGGACTTCTGGTCACGCACCACCACCGGCTCATTCGATGACAACCTGGACGTCTTCGACGCAGGCCTGCGCCTGGGTTGCGGCATGGCGTACACCAACTTCTACATGGAGCTGACATACGACATAGGCCTTGTCAACCTGGCAGGTAAGGAAGGCAAGTTCCGCTACACCGACCGCATGGGCTATGACGATTTCGACGGCGGCATACGCTCCGGAAACCTGGCCATTACGCTCGGTGTAGAGTTCTAAGCCTACAGATCGTTCTTTTCCGTTTCCATCTTCTTCGTGTTGTTAATCCTGTCGAAATAGGTTATAGCAACACGATAGCGCTCGAGCGAAGCCGGAGACTTCCACAACGAGATAATACCATACGGCATTCCGAACTCGGTATGCGATTCACGACCCAGACCCCTTACATTACGCGAGGCTTCCGGGTATTTCTCTGCCAGCATACGGTCGAATTTCTCGATGTGCACCTCGGCCTCCTTCTCTGTTTCTGCAGGCAGATACACCATCACGCTGTTCACGATACTCGTAGCCTTGTCGAACGTCACGCATATATCGCAATCCTGTCCCGTAAACTGACCCCTGAACATCCAGGCACCGGCCTTCTTGTTCTTCGTCGTACACTTGAATCCACTACGCTTCATCTGCTGTGCGAACTCCTTGATATGACCATCCACGGGAAAGCCCATGAAACGTATATGCTCCTGGGCACTCAGCATCACGCATAACAAAGCTGCGACAATTGCGGTTGAAAATCTCTTCATCATATTGTATTTGTTAAATGTTTGTTACACTGTTGTTTAATATCTGCCCCCCTATTGCATCGGCACACCTCTCGCCGTCCACGCCGGCACTCACTATGCCGCCCGCATAGCCGGCACCCTCGCCACAGGGATACAGCCCCCTGATACGCACATGCTGCAACGTATCCGACTCACGCAGGATGCGCACCGGAGCACTCGTCCTCGTCTCTACGGCAATCATCGTTGCCTCGTTCGTCAGGAAACCATGATGACGCCTGCCAAACTGCAGGAATGCCTCGCGCAAACGGCCGCTTATACTCTCGGGCAGCCAGAAATGCAGGGGACTGGCAATCAATCCCGGAGCATAGCTGCTGGCAGGCAGATCAGCCGACAGCCTTTTGTTCACGAAATCCGCCATACGCTGCGCGGGCGCCGTCTGCTTCTGATTACCCTGCAACCAGCACATACGCTCGAGCTGCTCCTGATATTCCATCATCGCCAGGGCACCGTTCCCCGTCACATCCCCAGGCCTTACCTCCACCACCATACCGCTGTTGCTCCACTTGCCGTTGCGGTGACTGGGACTCATGCCGTTCACCACAATCTGCCCCGGACCGCTGGCAGCAGGCACCACGAAGCCCCCCGGACACATACAGAAACTGTATACACCCCGCTCCTGGCTCTGACACACCATACTGTACTCGGCAGCAGGCAGATACCTGCCCCTCCCCTCGCGACGATGATACTGTATCTGGTCAATCAGATGCGCAGGATGCTCCAGGCGTACGCCTACGGCAATACCCTTGGCCTCTATGTCGATGCCCTCGCTTGCCAGATAGCGGTATACATCACGTGCGCTGTGCCCTATTGCCAGGACTACAGCCGAAGCACGGAACTCCCTGTCGCCGCACACTATTCCCCCGACCCTGTCGCCCTCGATAATCAGGCCCGTCATCTTTGTCTGGAAATACACCTCGCCGCCGCAACGCAGAATCGTCCTGCGCATATTCTCTATTACACGCGGCAGGCAGTCCGTTCCGATATGCGGATGAGCATCAACCATGATATTGGGATTTGCACCATGCTGGACAAACACGCGCAATATCTTGTCCGTATCCCCGCGCTTCTTGCTGCGCGTATACAGCTTTCCGTCGCTGTACGCACCCGCGCCGCCCTCGCCAAAGCTGTAGTTGCTCTCCGGGTCGACACACTGCTCAGTACGGATACGCGCAATGTCCTTCTTGCGCTCATGCACATCCTTGCCACGCTCCACCACTATAGGGCGAATGCCATGCTCTATCAGGCGCAACGCAGCAAACAGTCCTGCAGGACCTGCACCCACGACCACAGCCTGAGGGCCGTCGCTTACATCCGGGTAATATATCGGGTCGAACAGCTGCGCCTCGGGCTCCTCGTTCACGTAAGCACGCACCGTCAGGTTCACGAATATATTCCTCTGACGCGCATCTATGCTCCGCTTCAGCACCCTTACGGCATTGGCACGCAGCCCCTTCTCACGGCCGAGCCAGGCAATGATCGAGCGCTCGTCGAAAGCCTCCTGGGGCGAAATGCGAATCTGTAACTCCTGTACCATATATATAATGTTACCCGAAAAGTTCCCTCACTGCCTCGGCAACACGCCTTACCGGCACAATCTGTATCCTATAATCCTTCATGTTCAGCGACTGCGCGTTGTGATGCGGAATCAGCATACGGCTGAAGCCCAGCCGCTGAGCCTCCTGTATACGCTGCTCGATACGGGACACAGGACGTATCTCGCCGCTGAGTCCCACCTCGCCAGCCATAGCCACATCGGCATCTATCGGTGCATCCACATTGCTCGAAAGCACAGCAGCAATCACGCTCAGGTCCAATGCAGGGTCTGTCACCCGCAATCCGCCGGCTATGTTCAGGAACACATCCTTCTGAGCCAGTTTGAATCCCACACGCTTCTCCAGCACCGCCAGCAACATATTCAGGCGCTTGCCCTCGAAACCGATCGTGCTACGCTGAGCCGTACCGTATGCCGCCGTGCTTACCAGGGCCTGCGTCTCTATCAGGAACGGCCTCGCACCCTCGATAGTCGCAGCAATAGCCACACCGCTGAGCCCCTCGCGGTTATCACTCAGCAGCAGCTCGCTCGGATTCTCCACCTGACGCAATCCGTCATGCCTCATCTCGTATATCCCCAGCTCACTCGTTGAACCAAAACGATTCTTGATGCTGCGCAGAATGCGGTACATATAATGCTGATCACCCTCGAACTGCAATACCGTGTCCACGATATGCTCCAGCACCTTGGGACCTGCCAGGCTTCCGTCCTTTGTTATATGTCCTATGAGCATAATGCTCACACCACCCCCCTTGGCATATTTCAGCAAGGCCGCAGCACACTCGCGTATCTGCGACAGGCTTCCGGCGCTGCTCTCGACACCCTCCGTACTGATTGTCTGGATAGAGTCAATCACCACCAGGTCAGGGTTCACGTTCGCTATCTCCGCAAATATCTTCTCCAGCGACGTCTCGCAATATATCAGCACATTCGCATCACCCCCCAGACGGTTGGCACGCAACTTTATCTGACGAGCACTCTCCTCGCCCGACACATACAGCACCTTCCTGTCCTTCAGCCGCATTATCGTCTGCAGCACCAGCGTACTCTTTCCTATCCCCGGCTCACCCCCCAGCAGCACCAACGATCCAGGCACCAGACCTCCGCCCAGTACACGGTTCAGCTCGGCATCCTGCAGATCCATCCGAGGCTCCCTGTCCGCCTGTATCTCGTGCACCGGCACCGCACCCGCATTCGCCCCGTCGGCACCCGCAGCCGCCATTGCCATACGCGATATGGGCGACACGCCCTTCTCCTCGTGTATATGCAGCTCCTTCATCGTATTCCAGCGACCGCACGCAGGACACCTGCCCACCCAGCGGACACTCTCCTGCCCGCACTCCTCGCAAACGTAAACAGTCTTATTCTTCATCTTGCAAACACATCAACAATTGTCAGTTCCACAACGCGGACACCTGCCCAGGCTTCGCATCTTGCACCCGCACTTGCGGCACAGATACCGCGGCCGGTAATATTTCCAGTACCGCCTCAATGCCCACACTGTATATATTACATATATCGGATAACCTATCAGAGCCAGCGCCGCAAGCGAGAACAGCAGATACTCCACCATCATCACCGCCAGCAGCGACAGCACATACAGAATCGCATCAACTGGAGGCAGCTGGCGTCTAATCTCGTCCAGCGAGGCAATCAGCAGCAACAGCATCAGCCAGATGCTCAGCACAAACGCACCCAGCAGCAACGGCAAGCCGAAAGGATTAAGCGTAGGATGGAAATAGAAATGCACCCACGTCTCCGGCACATGACGCTGCATGCTTGCATATATCAGCGCACTCCCGCACAACGTCAGGCACAGCAGCGTAGGATAGCACGTCGCAATATCATCCACATGCACCATGCGGAAACGCTGCCTGCGTCCGCGCCTTACCAGGAACACCACCAGCGCCACGCCTATCAGCCCCACGAAATACCACAGATGCCGATGGCTGAACAGATTTATGAAACTGCTTATCGGGTCGTCCGGCTCCACCTTGGACAGCAGCTCGCTCTCGTGCACCCACCCCATCGTCTCCTGGTCACGTGCAACCTTGACCCACACACTGTCTATGCTATCCTCCGGTATTACCGCAATCTGCGCAACCACCAGCTGGTCCCCCCGCGTCACATAGTCCGTATCCATCACCAGCGCCGTCTGATCCATGTGCATCGGCTTCTGGTCCTGCAGGGCAATACTGTCCCCCGTCACTACGAAATTGAAGTTCGTCGTGTAATGTCATTTCCTTCTCCTGTATGCTCAAAAACCTTCATCTCGCACCTGCGGCAGTCAAACTGCAGCAGATAACGCCTCCCGTCAGCACCACGCAGGTACAGGGGACCCCTTACCGCATCCGCATTGTCCCGCAGACACTCGCCCACCTGATAACGTATGCAATAGCGGCATGTCATCAGCGCATCCCCCCTTGACCAATCCAGCATACCGCCGCAAGCCACACTCCCGCATGTCCTGCAGCTGCCGTCCGTCACCGTTTCGCGTACCCACGGCCCTATCATCCCCAGCACCTCCCGACGCCATTCTGCCAGTATGCTCCTGGGTATGAACCAGTTGTCCGGCGCCGTTACCTCCGTCGCCTCGTAAACCGTACCCCCCAGCTTCGCCAGCACATCCCTTATGCCCTGCCCCTGAGGCTTCTGCGCCTCCTGATGGGCATATGCAAACTCACGACTGTATTCACGCCCGTTCAGCACAGCCGTCAATACAAATCCCCCTGCCGACCCCGCCAATATCCATTTCAGCGGCAATTTGCGCTCCGCCGTCCTCCCCGCCAGCATCCTCTCCATCGCCTCGTCCTGGTTGCGATACAGCACCATGCCGTCACGCAAGCCCTCGGGCATCCTGAACGGATACAGATGATTGTTCTCCGCACGGTTTATACGGAAGCCCACCAGCCTGCCCCCGTCCACAAAGCACAACCCGTCCCCGTTGTTGAATACCGCAGTACCAGCCACCACTATATGATTGTGCCTTATCTCCTTGACAAAGCCCACACGCTGCCCCATGCTCTTTGGCGTAACCACATTGCACAGGTCATCCGTACGGCCATGCATGAAATAATCCGTATATCCACGGTTGAACGTACGGTTCACGTCCGCAGTGAAGAAGAACCTCTCACTCCCAAGAGACGAGCGGCGATACTCCCTGCGACGCGCAAATATAGCATCCAAATGCTGACGATACCACGCCGTCACGTTCTTGACGTAAGCAACATCCTTCAGCCTCCCCTCTATCTTCAGCGAGGTCACCCCCGCATCCAGCAACGCCTCCAGGTCATCCGTGCGGTTCATGTCACGCATGCTCAGCAGATAACCCTCCGACACACTACTGCCATCCCCCGTCTCCAGCGTATAGCGCATCCTGCAGAACTGAGCACACTCGCCCCTGTTTGCACTGCGCCCGTAGCACACCTGCGAAGCATAGCAGCGCCCGTTGTAGCACACACATATCGCACCGTGTACAAAAACCTCCAGCGGCATATCCGGCACCTCGGCATGCACCCGTGCAATCTCGTCAATCGTCAGCTCGCGTGCAAGCACCACCTGCCGATAGCCCTGCGCACGGCGCTCCCTCACTATATCCGCATTGCGGTTATCCATCTGCGTACTGGCATGGAACACACCACCCCCATCAGGATACCTGCCCCTGTACATCTCCACCAAGCGATGATCCTGGCTTATCACAGCATCCACACCAATGCCGAACATCTCATGCGCCAGCTCCACCCCCTGCTCCAACTCACTGTCGTACAGCAACGTATTCAGCGTCACGTACACCCTGACACCGAACTGATGCGCATACCGCACGACCTCCTCGATATCCTCCGCACTGTTGCCCGCAGCAGCCCTGGCACCGAATTTCTCCGCACCAATATACACCGCATCCGCACCATGATCTATGGCAGCAAAGGCAGTTTCCCTGTCCCTGGCAGGCGCAAGCAGCTCGATATCTCTCATCAATGGATATTCTCTATATCGTACGGAGTCTCCTGATATACATAATAGTTCAGCCAGTTCTGGAACAACAGGTTCCCATGCGCACGCCACGTCACCTTCACACCCTTCTCCATATCATCATCGATATAGTAGTTGTAAGGCATGTGTATCGGCAAGCCCTTCCCCAGGTCACGCCTGTACTCCGTATCCAGCGTCATCGGCGAATACTCGCTATGCCCCGTAACGAAAATCTCGCGGCCCTCACGCGCCATCACCATCGACACCCCCGACAGCGGACTCTCAGCAATCACCGTCAGTCCCGGCACCGCCTCGATATCAGCACGCCTTATCTCCGTATGCCGGCTGTGAGGCATGTTGAACTTGTCATCAAACCCACGGAATATAGGCAGCTTCATGTCCAGCGCCTTCTGCGGGAATATCCCGAACATCTTGTCGCTCAGCGGATGCTTCTGCACCCCATAGTGGTAGTACAGCCCCGCCTGAGCCGCCCAGCATATATACATCGTGCTCTGCACATGAGTCCTGGTCCATTCGAATATCTCCGAAATCTCGTCCCAATAGCTCACATCCTCGAACTCCAGATGCTCCACAGGCGCACCCGTGATAATCATACCGTCGAACTTCTCGTTCCTCATCACCTCGAAATCACGGTAGAAAGCCCTCATGTGCTCCACCGGAGTATTCTTCGGCGTATGCGCCCTGACCTTCATCAGATGAATCTCCATCTGCAGCGGCGAGTTCGACAAAATCCTCACCAGATCCGTCTCCGTCGTAATCTTCAGCGGCATCAGGTTCAGCACCGCAATACGCAGCGGACGAATATCCTGATGACTCGCCCTCTCCTCGTCCAAGACGAAAATGTTCTCCTGCTTAAGTAACTCAATAGCAGGCAGTTTCTCAGGTAGTCTTAATGGCATTGTTTACCAGATTATTATTCCGTTGTACCTAACTGTTCCTCCAATCTCTCCATCGCCTCCGTCCATTTCTCCTCGGCCCTCTCCAGCTGCTGCTTCAGCCTTCCATGCTTCTCGTACAAGCCCATGTCCTGGCTCCCCTCCGCCGTAGCCAAACTAGCCTCCAATATCCTTATCGCCTGCTCCAGCTCCGCAACCTCGGCCTCCGCATCCTTCACAGCCCTCTCCATCCGCGACCTCTCACGCGCCAGCCTCTTCTGCTCCTCGTAGGACAGCTTGCTCGCACTCTGCACCCTCACCTCCGCAGCCACCCTCGCAGGCGCCGCCCCCAGGCTCTGCACCTGCTCCGCCTCATGCCTGCGGATCCAGTCATATATACCACCCAGATGCTCGCGCACACCACCCCCCTTGAACTCGTACACCCTCTCCACCAGGCCGTCCAGGAAATCACGGTCATGACTCACTATAATCACCGTACCGTCAAAATCACGGATCGCCTCCTTCAGCACATCCTTGCTACGCATGTCCAGATGGTTCGTCGGCTCGTCCAATATCAGCAAGTTCACAGGCTCCAGCAACAACTTTATCATCGCCAGGCGAGTACGCTCACCCCCGCTCAGCACCTTCACCTTCTTGTCCGAAGCCTCCCCGCCAAACATAAACGCACCCAATATGTCACGTATCTTCGTGCGAATCTCACCACGCGCCACACGGTCTATCGTGTCGAACACCGTCAGCTCCCCGTCCAGCAGCTGAGCCTGGTTCTGCGCAAAATAACCAATCTGCACATTATGCCCCACCCTCACCGTGCCGTCAAACGGAATCTCGCCCATGATACACTTTATCATCGTCGTCTTTCCCTCACCGTTACGGCCCACAAAGGCAACCTTCTCACCACGCTTTATCGTCAGGTTCACATGGTCAAACACCACACGGTCATACACCTTGCGCGCATCCTCGCAAATCACCGGATAGTCACCGCTACGCTGGCTGCACGTAAATTTCAGGTGCAAGGCACTGTTGTCCACCTCGTCCACCTCTATAGGGATAATCCTCTCCAGCTGACGCACACGCTGCTGAACCTGAATCGCCTTCGTCGCCTGATAGCGGAAACGCTCTATAAACGCCTTCGAATCCGCAATCTCCCTCTGCTGGTTCTCGTAAGCACGCAACTGCTGCTCACGACGCTCCGCACGCAAGTTCACATACTCGTCATACCTCACCTTGTAGTCATACACACGACCACAACTTATCTCCAGCGTACGGTTCGTCACGTTGTTTATAAACGCACGGTCATGACTCACCAGCATCACAGCACCCGCATACGAAGACAAGAACTGCTCCAGCCACTGTATACTCTCTATATCCAGATGATTCGTAGGCTCGTCCAGCAACAACACATC
>OMQX01000187.1 GCA_900313335.1 uncultured Prevotellaceae bacterium | reverse complement strand
CCCCGATACCTATATGCCAAGCCAGGAGGGGCTTGCCCTCGGCAACTACCGACAACAGGGCTGCTAGGTTGTAGATTGTGTCGATCTTGAATTTCTTTACAACATCTGCAATATTCTGTGCATTGGTGATGTCGCAAATCTCGGCAGGCCCGCTCTCCAGAAGCTCTCCCTTGGGCTCTGCGCCCTTGATATAACCTGCGACAACGTGATTGTTACCATAAATCGAACGCAGGTTCATTGTAAGTTCGGAACCAATCTGGCCGGTTGCACCGATGATTAAAATATTCTTCATCTCGTATTTCTTTTTCGTTATTAGTCTTATAGGGTGTCTTTATAATCGTTGGCAAAATTACACATTGTAATTGAATTAACAATGAAAATATTTGTTTTTTTGTAAATATTACACTAAATTTGCCAAGTACAATTTCAAGTAGAACCTTAAACTTCTAAACTTTTAAACTCTTAAACTCTTAAACTTTTTAAACTATATAAGTATGTACGGTAAATTTAAAGAACATCTTCAGAATGAACTGAATGCGATCAAGGAAGCCGGCCTGTATAAGAACGAGCGCTTGATTGAGGGACCTCAGCAGGCTGCAATTCAGGTTGCCGGCAAGGAAGTCCTGAATTTCTGTGCCAACAACTATCTGGGACTTTCCAACAATCCACGCCTGATCAAGGCTGCAAAGGACATGATGGACAGACGCGGCTACGGCATGTCGTCCGTTCGTTTCATCTGCGGAACTCAGGACACACACAAGGAGCTGGAGGCTGCAATAAGCCGTTTCTTCAAGACCGAGGACACTATCCTGTACGCAGCATGCTTTGACGCTAACGGAGGTGTATTCGAACCATTGCTGACAGCTGACGACGCTATTATCTCGGATGCCCTGAACCATGCGTCCATCATTGACGGTGTACGCCTGTGCAAGGCAAAGCGCTATCGTTATGCAAATGCTGACATGGAGGACCTGGAGAAGCAACTGCAGGCTGCTCAGGAGCAGCGTTTCCGCATCATAGTGACAGACGGTGTGTTCTCGATGGACGGTAATGTTGCACCAATGGACAAGATTTGCGACCTGGCTGAGAAATATAATGCCCTGGTGATGGTTGACGAGTCTCACTCGGCAGGTGTCGTGGGTGCTACTGGCCGCGGTGTAAGTGAATTCTACAACACCTATGGTCGCGTTGACATCTACACAGGTACTCTGGGTAAGGCATTCGGAGGTGCCGTAGGCGGATTTACTACCGGTCGCAAGGAGATTATCGACATGCTGCGCCAGCGCAGCCGTCCATACCTGTTCTCTAACTCTATTCCACCTTCGGTAGTAGGTGCTGCAATAGAGACATTCCGCATACTGGACGAGAGCAACGAGATTCATGACAAGCTGGTTGCAAACGTTGAGTATTTCCGCACGAAGATGATGGAGGCTGGATTTGACATCAAGCCGACACAGTCTGCTATCTGTGCCGTAATGCTGTACGATGCTCCGCTGTCACAGAAATATGCAGCTGCATTGCAGGAGGAAGGTATATACGTGACAGGATTCTACTATCCCGTCGTTCCTCAGGGACAGGCTCGTATCCGTGTACAGATTTCTGCCGGTCACGAACGTGAGCACCTGGACAAATGCATCGCAGCATTTATCAAGGTCGGAAACGAACTCGGCGTGCTAAAGTAGAGACGCCAGGTACTCGATCTGCGCCTCACTGGTCGCCCAGCTGGTAGCAAAGCGGGTAACAAGCCGGCCGTCCGGGAGAGTCTCCCAAACTTCATACAGGACCTTGCCCTCCAGTGGGGCGAGGTCTTCTTTTGTCATTATGGGGAACTGCTGGTTGGTAGGGGAGTCGATGTACAGAGGAATGCCCTTGCTGAGGAAGAGTTGCTTAAGCTCCGTGGCTTTTTCTATGGCGTTCCTGCTTATCTCAAAATACAGGCCGTCAGTGAAAAGCGTATCGAATTGAAGGCCCAGTAAACGTCCTTTGGCAAGAAGGGCTCC
>OMQX01000090.1 GCA_900313335.1 uncultured Prevotellaceae bacterium | reverse complement strand
GCTTTCGCAGGTGACCAGAGGTGTGTCGAGGAAATGCGTCTTGCATTTGAGCGTCGCAAGAACCTGATTGTCGAACTGGCAAGGCAGATTCCTGGTCTTGAGGTGAATGTTCCACAGGGTGCGTTTTACCTGTTCCCCAAGTGCAGCAGTTTCTTCGGAAAGACTGACGGCAACGTGACGATCACCAACTCGACAGACCTGGCTATGTATCTGCTGGAGGTCGGTCATGTGGCAACCGTTGGCGGTGATGCTTTTGGCAGCCCCGAGTGCTTCCGTATGTCTTACGCTACGAGTGACGAGAATATTGTTGAGGCAATGCGCCGCATTAAGGAGGCTCTGGGTAGGCTGAAATAATAAAAAAAGTGGGACTCGATAATCGGGTCCCACTATTCTGATCTTCCCGGGAAGATAGCAGTTTCTGTCAATTACAAGCTGATTGCACCGCTTGGACAAGCGTCTGCGCAAGTACCGCACTCTGTGCACTCGTCAGCATTGATAACATACTTGTCACCCTCGGATATTGCACCTACTGGACATTCGTCAATACATGTGCCGCATGCAACACAATCATCACCAATTACGTAAGCCATAATAATATTAATTAATGTTTAGTTGTTAATAATTTCGTTTTTGCATGGTTCGGTCTGAACTGTGTGGCAAATATAATCATTTTTGGTGATTGGCAATATAGATTTGGTTAAAAAAGTTGTTGATAATAACCAAAAATAGTGAGCAGGGCAATAAACGAATGCATAGTAAAGTTATAATAATGATGAAAAAATATATCTGCATAGCCGTATTGTTGTGTTTTGCCATTGGTGCTATGGCGCAGAAGCAGCGTGTCATGAACAAGCCGTATATAGACAACCGCAAGTTGCACTGGGGATTTTGTCTGGGCATGAATTTCATGGATATGGAGCTGACAAACAACGGTATTGTGGATCCTGAAACAGGCGAGCAGTGGTTTACGGACGTTACGCGTTATTCGCCAGGTTTTACAGTGGGAATACTGGGGGCGCTGAGGCTGAACAAGTATATGGAACTGCGTTTGACGCCCACGATGCATTTCGGTCAGAAATACTTGAAGATGCAGGATAATGTCAGTCTTCGTGACACCTCGCAGACAATGCGTACTAATTATGTTTCGGTACCTATCTCGCTGAAATTTGCAGCTCCGCGTTATAATAATTTCCGTCCATATTTCACTTTCGGACTTGCTCCTACATTCTGCCTTAACAAGCATGATCAGGAGCCTTTTGCGGGTAAGATGTTCGACTGTTATATTGAGTTGGGCATGGGATGTGACATCTATCTGCCGTATTTCAAGCTGATACCGGAATTGAAATTCTGTTTTGGCCTGGCTGACATTATCAGGCATACAAGGGATGACTTGTTGGACAAGGGTATGATGAAATTTACCAACAGTGTGGACCGTGGCTGTGCGAAAATGATAGTTTTGTCACTTTATTTTGAATAATTTTTAGCTTATAGCTTTTCTCTTCTGATTTTTTGTTATATCTTTGCACCCGCTTTCCCATAGGTCGCTGGCGGGATGAAGAGAGACCCGTTATGCCTATTGGTGATCGACAAACAACTTTATTAAGGTCCAAGAAAAATGGCAGATTTAATTAAGATTGCTGAAGAAGCATTTGCTACGGGTAAGAGTCATCCTTCTTTTAAGGCTGGTGACACAGTAACCGTAGCTTACAAGATTGTCGAAGGTAACAAGGAGCGCGTACAGCTTTATCGTGGTGTGGTAATCAAGATTGCCGGTCATGGTGAGAAGAAGCGTTTCACTGTCCGTAAGATGTCTGGAACAGTTGGAGTGGAGCGTATTTTCCCGCTGGAGTCTCCTGCTATCGAGAGTATTACCGTGAACAAGGTTGGTAAGGTACGTCGCGCTAAGCTGTACTATCTGCGTAACCTGACAGGTAAGAAGGCACGTATCGCTGAGAAGCGCGTTGCTGTAAAGGAGGATTAATCAAGTCCGACTTCTTTTAAGACAAGAAACAACAGCGTGCTGCCCGAAGGGTGGCACGCTTCTTTTAGGATAATATGGAACAAAACAATAATCTCCCTGATATAGAATTAGGACGTGTAAACCTGTTGCCGTTGGTGAAGCAGGTGGAATTCGGTTATTATCTGGCAGGTGCCATACGTGGTCAGCGGGAGGAGATCTTGCTGCCAAGGGGAGAGGTATTGGGTGACATCAGCCAAAAAGCCCTGGGGACACCTGACGGTGGGTTAGGTGACCGTATTCCGGTATTTATTTATCTGGATCAGGAGGAGCGACTCATAGCCACTATGCGCCAGCCTCTGGCCGAAGTGGGTAGGTTTGCATGCCTCGAGGTTGCATGGGTTAATAATTTCGGTGCATTCCTTCATTGGGGGCTGCAGAAGGATTTGTTCGTTCCGTTCCGGGAGCAGAAGCAAAAGATGCAGAAGGGTCGCAGGTACATTGTACATGTACATCTGGATCCAGAGACTTATCGAATCATTGCCAGTGCCAAGGTTGAGAAATGGCTGATAAATCCTTTGGACAGCGATGCCTATGACTACAGCCAACGTCCGCGTGTCGGTGATGAGGTGGAGTGTCTTGTCTGGCAGAAGACGGATCTTGGCTTCAAGGTTATTGTCAACAATACTTTTGCAGGGCTGTTGTACGAGTCTCAGATTTTCCGCGAATTGCATACTGGTGACGTTACGCGCGCATTTATCAGCAAGGTGCGTGAAGACGGCAAGATTGACCTT
Source organism: uncultured Prevotellaceae bacterium (assembly GCA_900313335.1). Lineage (GTDB taxonomy): Bacteria > Bacteroidota > Bacteroidia > Bacteroidales > Bacteroidaceae > Physcousia. The sequence goes on along the minus strand of OMQX01000090.1, from coordinate 3,077 downwards.
ACATTGCAGCAGCGGGGACAGAAGGGTGTTGAGGATTTCAGCTCAGTCCTGCTTGAGCATATTAGCAAGAACGGGGGATATACACCTATGGGAGACAAGTCTCCTGCCGAGGAAATTGCGTCAATTTTCGGCGTAAGCAAGAAGGTGTTCAAGAAGGCTGTGGGAGACTTGTACAGGCAAAGGCTGATTACAATTCAGCCGGATGGCTTGCACTTGGTTTAATTATTATTGCACCGTCTAACATGTGTATGGTGCGGTCTGTTGTTGCTGCCAACTCCTCGTCGTGTGTGACAATGACGAAGGTCTGACCGAATCGTTTGCGCAGGTCAAAGAAAAGGCGATGTAGTTCCTGCTTGTTGTGTGTGTCAAGTGAACCGGAAGGCTCGTCTGCAAAGATAATTTCGGGATTGTTCATCAATGCGCGTGCAACAGCGACACGTTGTTTCTCTCCTCCGGACAGTTCGTTTGGTTTATGTGATGCCCTGTCGCCAAGTCCCATGAATTCCAAAAGTTCCATGGCACGCTCGCGTGATGCACGCTTGCCCCTTCCTGCAATGAAAGCTGGCATCATGACATTCTCCAATGCGGTGAATTCGGGCAAAAGCTGGTGAAACTGGAATACGAACCCTATGTGCCTATTGCGGAATTGTGCCAGTTTCTTCTGGCTTAAACGGGTTATGTCCTGTCCGGCAAGTTCGACCTTGCCGCTGTCGGCGCTGTCCAGCGTACCCATTATCTGGAGCAGGGTGGTCTTGCCTGCTCCGCTTGGGCCGACTATACTGACGATTTCCCCCTTGGCAATTTCCAGGTCGATTCCCTTAAGTACCTGAAGATTACCGAAACTCTTTGTTATTCCGCTTATCTTAATCATTCCTTATAACCGAATAATCACAATACATCTCACTCCCACTGGTCGGGATACAGAATCATGACGCTGGTATGGCTGAAGTATCTGTGAATCTGCAATGGCAGGCCAGAGAAGACGCTCTTATATGAAATAAATCCAGGTCGTGCTACTACGAATACCACCATATCGTCACTGCCTGCCTGTTGGGAGAGGGGCAGTATCTGGGTCCAGAGATTCATTTCGTTATACGTGGCACGCAAAAGGTTGTGGTTGTCGCGCATATATGTTCGTATATGTGGGAGTGTGTCTGCGTTTGCATGGAACTGCAGGAGGCAGTCCAGCTGCTCTCCCATACGACAGATGTGTTCGAGCCATTTGTAGAAACCTGCTTCGTATTCGGCTTTCTGCGGAATGGCAATAATAACCCGGTTCAGGGTTCCTGGAGGCACGATACAGCGTACGGCCATTATTTCGCGTTTTGTTCCCTCGATGACGTTGTCAATAATGGTGCCGAGGCTTGATTTAGGCATTCCGGTCGTGCGGTCGGTAAGGCAGACCATGGTCTCACCACAGTCGTACTCGCGGATTGTATGCAGGATGCCTCCGGCTATGTTGTTGCTCATGCGCGAGAGTATGTCCATACGCACCTCGGCCGCTGTTGCTATACTCTGTGCCTTCTCGAGCATTTGTTGACAGTTGCGATAGGATTCTTCGCCGCTTTCGTCGTCATAGGTAACGGTAAGTCCCATAAGACTGTCTGCTACATTCGGGTTGCGGATGAGCATGGCAAGTTGGGTCATGGAATCAACGCTGTCACTCTGGCTGTATGTTACCAGACATTTGCCGTGATATGAACCTTGGTTGATTTCGGTATCCATGGTGCGAAGCGTCAGCTTACGTGCACCGGAGTTCGTGGCAAAGCTGCTTATGATACAGGAGAACAGGATGAGCATTACGGTTCCGTTCAGTATCGAGGCATCCATCAGATTGACCTTGGGGTCTGTGCCTATCATTACTATGGCCAGCGCACCTGCTGCATGGGCACTGGTCAGTCCGAACATCAGATTTCCTCCACCACGTAGCTTGGGTGAGATGAAGGACATGAACAGTGATGCTATCCATTTGCTGAGTGTACCTACAATGACCATGACAAGTATTATCCATACGGTATGGATGTCGGCAAAGGCAACCCGTACGTCAATCAGCATTCCGACTCCTATCAGGAAATATGGGATAAATAATGCATTGCCAACGAAGCTGATGTATGATTTCAATGGGGATGTTCGTGGAATCAGACGGCTGATTACCAATCCTGCAAGGAATGCACCCAACAGTCCTGCAAGTCCTGCGAGCTCTGCAAGTGCGGCACTAAGAAAGACGAGTGCCAGTATGAACAGGAACTGCATGGTGCTGTCCTGGAACCGGCGCAGGAACCAGCGGCCAAACCGGGGATATACAATGATTACGAAACTGCCGTATGCGATACATTTTACGGCAAACCATGCCCAGAATTCCCAACCGGTATTGTTGATCATACCTACGGCAACGGCAAGTACCAGCAATGCGGCAAACAGGGCTACTGCAGTTGCAACTACGGAGACGATTACCGTAGGATGACGTGTTATACCGAAGCGTCCTACAATGGGATACGAAACCAGGGTATGGGAGGCGAGTATACATCCTATCAGTAGCGAGGTAATCAGTCCGAATTCCAACAGGTAGTGCGATGCGGCAACGGCCATGCCGAAAGGTATCAGGAATGTTATGGCTCCGAATTGCAATCCCATTCGGCCGTACTGCTTTACGCTGCCCATGTCAAGTTCCAGGGCTGCGAGGAACATTATGAAATAGATACCTACCTGACCGAAGATTTCAAAGCTGCGGTCGCGCTCTATGATGTTAAAACCGTAATGTCCTATGGCTACGCCTGCCAGTATTAAACCGATGATATGTGGGATATGCAGGCGCCGTAGCAGGATTGGTGCACACAATATAATAACCAGAACCAGAAAAAATATCCAGGTATTGTCAGTAACAAGTGCTGGATTCTGGGGTATTATGGTCAAAAGGTTGTGCATATGGGAATATTTGCCTGCAAAGATACCTTTTTTTGTGCAAAAACATTATCCGGTATAGTCATATTTAATGATTTTTCCGTAATTTTGCGCCAAAATTAATACACATAACGAAAATCAGAATATGAAGGTAGCCATTGTCGGTGCAAGCGGCA
>OMQX01000087.1 GCA_900313335.1 uncultured Prevotellaceae bacterium | reverse complement strand
AACCTTCAGCCCGGCGACGCAGTGCTCTCGATGCTGCCTATGGCACACATGTACGGCATGGCATTCGAGTTCATGTTCGAGTTTACGCGAGGCATACACATCAATTTCCTGACCAAGGTCCCAAGCCCAGTTATTCTGATGAAGGCTCTGGCAGACATCAAGCCCGGCATCCTTATCTGCGTACCGCTCATTATCGAGAAGATCGTGCGCAAGGCCATCCTGCCTAAGATCAAGGATCCAAAGGTACGTATCCTGATGAACCTGCCCGTTATCGGAGACCAGATCAAGAAGAAGATATGCGAGAGCATGAAGGAAGCCTTCGGTGGCAGATACTATCAGGTAGTTATCGGAGGTGCAGCACTCAACCAGGAGATAGAGGCACTGCTTAAGGATGTCGGATTCAATTATACCATTGGCTACGGCGCAACCGAATGTGCACCTATCCTGGCATACGAGGACTGGACCAAGTTCAAGCAGGGAAGCTGCGGAAAGGCCGCTCCCAGAATGGAACTGAAGATAGACAGTCCCGATCCCGAGAACATCCCAGGCGAGATTCTTGCACGCGGCATGAACGTGATGCTCGGATACTACAAGAATCCAGAGGCAACGGCAGAGACCCTGGTAGACGGCTGGTACCATACCGGCGACTTGGGTATTATTGATGCCGAGGGCAACGTATTCATCAAGGGACGCAGCAAGAACATGCTTCTTGGCGCAAACGGCCAGAACATCTACCCCGAAGAGATCGAGGACAAGCTCTCGAGCCTGCCAATGGTTCAGGAGTGCGTCGTAATCCAGAAGGGCGAGAAGATGTACGGCCTCGTCTATCCCGATATGGAACAGGCAAAGAAGCTGAATCTCGGGATGAACGAGCTGAAGGCCATCATGGAACAGAACCGCAAGGACCTGAACCTTCAGATACCTGCCTACGAACAGCTTGCCGGCATCCGCATCATGGAGCACGAGTTCGAGAAGACCCCCAAGAAGAGCATCAAGCGATTCCTGTACAAGGATGCCGAGGTTTAGAGATAGAATCGTCCATAACAACAACTTAGAAATATAAGATTTATGATTAATGAGTCCTCTTTCAACATAAATCTTGAAGAGAGTATACGCGAGCACTGGCGCATGTCTTCTCTTTCTGATTACGACAATATCACCTTAAAGTACAGTGATGTTGCCGAGGAAATTGCAAAGTTGCATATACTGTTCCGCGAAACAGGTATCAAGAAGGGTGACAAGATTGCAATTTGTGGCAGTAACATGAGCCGATGGGCAGTCTGTTTCCTTGCCACACTCACCTATGGAGCCGTTGCAGTTCCCATCCTTCACGATTTCCATCCCGAACAGATACATCAACTGGTGACACATTGCGATGCAAGACTGCTGTTCGTCAGCGACAGGATATGGAGAAAGCTGGACGCAAAACAAATGCCCGGACTTGACGGCATTGTACAGATAAACGACTATGCCCTGCTTTCCAGCAACAACAAAAAACTGGAAAATGCCGCAACCAATCTCAATCGCCTGTTCGGTGCAGAATATCCGGACAATTTCAGTGCAGGCGACATCAAATACCATCAGGACAAGCCCGAGGAACTTGCCATAATCAACTATACAAGCGGAACGACAAGCAACCCGAAGGGCGTCATGATCCCATACCGTTCACTGGTTGGCAATGTCATCTGCGCAGACAATCTGATGACAACAAATGCAAAGGCAGGAGACTCCATTCTGTCAATGCTGCCCATGGCACATACATTCGGCATGTCGTTCGAGTTCCTGTACGAGTTTGTAAAGGGCATTCACGTCCATTTCCTCACACGCGTCCCGACACCAACCATCCTGCTGAAGGCACTAAAGGACATCAGGCCCGTCTGCCTCGTATGCGTTCCCCTCATTATCGAGAAGGTTGTACGCAAGGCCGTGATGAAGAAACTCGAAGACCCCAAGATGCGACTCCTGCTCAAGACCCCGATAATAGGCCGCAAGCTCAAGAAGCGCATCTGCGACGGTATCAAGGAAGCATTCGGCGGCAACTACTACGAGGTCGTTATAGGCGGCGCTGCACTTAATCAGGAAGTTGAGGCCCTGCTGCACGACATCGGTTTCAACTACACCGTAGGATACGGCGCTACAGAATGCGCACCCCTTATCGCATGCCAGGACTGGCAGACCTTCCGTCAAGGCAGCTGCGGACGCTGCGTAGCAGGTATGGAACTGAAGGTTGACAGCCACAATCCCCACGACATACCAGGCGAGATTCTCGTCAGGGGCCGGAATTTGATGCTCGGATACTACAAGAATCCCGACGCAACCAACCAGGCAATAGTCGACGGCTGGTACCATACCGGCGACCTGGGAGTTGTAGACCGTCAGGGCAACGTATTCATCAAGGGACGTATCAAGAACCTGCTCCTCTCGAGCAACGGACAGAACATCTATCCCGAGGAAATCGAGGATAAGCTGCAGAACCTCCCACTCGTTCACGAATGTATCGTAATACAACGTGCCGACAAGCTGTACGGATTGGTATATCCGGATATCGAAGAGGTCAAGAGGCGCAAACTGAAAACCGCAGACATAAATGCAATCATGGAAGAGAACCGCAAGACAGTCAATGCCCAGCTGCCCGCATACGAGCAACTGGCAGGCATCGGCATCCGCAGCGAGGAATTCCAGAAGACACCAAAGCGTTCAATCAAACGCTACCTATATACATAATTAATGAAGAATATACGCAATTTCTGCATAATAGCACATATCGACCACGGCAAGTCCACCCTGGCAGACCGTCTGCTCGAGATAACCGAGACCATCAAGGTTACACAGGGGCAGATGCTGGATGACATGGATCTGGAACAGGAACGCGGTATTACCATCAAGAGCCACGCCATACAGATGGAGTACGATTACGAGGGTGAACGCTACACCCTCAACCTTATCGACACTCCGGGACACGTGGATTTCAGCTACGAGGTAAGCCGAAGCATTGCCGCCTGCGAAGGAGCATTGCTCGTCGTCGACGCAACACAGGGCGTACAGGCACAGACTATCAGCAACCTGTATATGGCAATAGACCACGACCTGGAAATCATTCCTGTCATCAACAAGTGCGATATGCCCAATGCAATGCCCGACGAGGTCGAGGACGAGATAATCGACCTTATCGGCTGCGACCGCAGCGAGATAATACGTGCAAGCGCCAAGACCGGCGAAGGCGTACCCGAAATACTGAAAGCCATCGTAGAGCGCGTCCCATGCCCCAAGGGGGACGAGAACGCACCCCTGCAGGCATTGATCTTCGACAGCGTCTTCAATCCCTTCCGCGGAATCATAGCATATTTCAAGGTTGTCAACGGATGCATCAACAGCGGCGAGCAGGTAAAGTTCATCAATACCGGCAGGGAATACAAGGCAGATGAAATAGGCGTACTGAAAATGGATCTCTCCCCGCGCAAGACACTGCGTTGCGGAGACGTGGGATACATCGTCAGCGGCATCAAGACAGCCACCGAGGTAAAGGTAGGCGATACCATCACCACATCCCAGAACTCATGCACCCAGGCGATAGCCGGATTCGAGGAGGTCAAGCCAATGGTCTTTGCCGGTGTCTACCCCATCGAGACCGAGGATTTCGAGAACCTCAGAGCCTCGCTTGAAAAGCTTCAGCTAAACGATGCATCGCTCACCTTCCAACCCGAAAGTTCGGTAGCTCTCGGCTTCGGATTCCGATGCGGATTCCTGGGTCTGCTGCACATGGAAATCATTCAGGAACGCTTGGACCGTGAGTTTAACATGGATGTCATAACTACCGTTCCCAATGTAAGTTACATGGTTTATGACAAGCAAGGCGAAGTAAAGGAGGTACATAATCCGGCCGGTATGCCCGACCAGACCTTGATAGACCATATCGAGGAACCGTACATCCATGCTACAGTCATCACACGAACCGAATTTATAGGCAACATAATGACCCTGTGCCTGGGCAAACGAGGCGAACTGCTCAAGCAGGACTACATCAGCGGCAACCGCGTCGAACTGCAATACGCAATGCCATTGGGCGAAATCGTCATTGATTTCTACGACAAGCTCAAGTCCATATCCAAGGGCTACGCCTCATTCGACTACCACCCATCGGGATTCCGCCCCAGCAAGCTTGTCAAGATGGACATACTGCTCAACGGCGAACCCGTGGATGCACTCTCTACCCTCACCCATTTCGACAATGCCGAGACATTCGGCCGCCGTATGTGCGAGAAGCTGAAGGAGCTGCTGCCGCGCCAACAGTTCGACATTGCAATTCAGGCAGCCATCGGAGCAAAGATTATTGCCCGCGAAACCGTCAAGCAGGTACGCAAGGACGTACTTGCAAAATGCTATGGCGGCGACGTAAGCCGTAAGCGCAAGCTGCTCGAAAAGCAGAAGAAGGGCAAGAAGCGCATGAAGCAGATCGGCAATGTCCAGGTTCCGCAGAAAGCATTCCTTGCCGTACTAAAACTTGATTAAATATGGATACGCGAGATGTTGCACGAGAAATAGCAAGACGCTATTGCCGCCTGGAGCCTGCCAGCATAGAGAAACTGTCCCAGCTGCTTATCCCGATGAAATTCATGCGGGGAGATATTATTCTCAAGGAAGGCGAGGAATGCAAATGCATGTACTATGTCGAGCGAGGAATGGTACGCCAGTACTATTTCAAGAACGGCAAGGACGTTACCGAGCATTTCTCATTCGAAGGCAGGATTGTCTGGTGCATCGAATCCCTGCTCACACACAAGCCCAGCCAGATAACCATCGAGGCACTCGAGACATCATACCTCTATGCACTCCCGCGCAAGGAACTGTTTGCAGCCATAGACACATGTCCCGAACTTGGCATACTATATCGCAAGATAACCGAGCACGCCCTGATTTCAAGCCAGCATCATGCAGATTCGCAAAGATTCGAGAACGCACAGGAAAGGTATGAACGTCTATTGAGTGAGAAGCCGGAAATAATCCTTCGCGCACCCATGATACACGTCGCCTCGTTTCTGCAGATGACACCCGAAACCCTTTCGCGCGTCCGGGCAAACCACGAAAAGAAATAAGTCATTCGGGGCAGTATCGTATTAGAAACCTGCCCAGAACTTGCGCCAATACTCACGCGCCAGCTGATCCCAGCGACTGACGGTTGCGCCGTAGAAATCTGCCGTATATCCGTTCAGCATTCGTGTACGTTCAGCCTCGTCCGTCATTGACAGGAAGCACTGCTCAATAACTGGAAGCTCTCTCTTACCCTTCTCCAGGAAATAACGCTGTGCATCCATCATCCCCCCACGAGTCTGCCCCCAACGCACTGTCGCCAATCGGTTCGCCTTGCGATAATGCCACAATGCAGCGTCGTCACGTTCGCGATGTTGACCGCAGACAGAAAGTTCTGCAGGCAACTTTGTGCAACCTGCAAAGACGGGGAAACGCGGTGACTGACCAGGATTGTCCAAAGCAATCCACGCAACACCACCTATCTCGTCAGGTAACCACGAACGGCACTGGATAACGGTCGAATATGCACACCAGCTTACACTCACAGTACGGATATTCTGCATCGTAGTATCGTTTGTCAGTGCGCTGTAAAGCGCTATCTCGTCAGGACGCATCCACGGATTTGTAATCATCGCTTTCTTGCCCTTCGCAACCGAATCCACAATCGTGGACAAGCTCTGCCCCGTACCCTCGTAATACGAGCCCAGCAACTGTGATATACGCTGTACATCCACCTTCTCGTCAGGTTTTATACTTACAGGCAAATCGCTAACAGTATCCGTCAGGTTTGCACTCGGAGCCAATGCCTGCATGATGGAAAGTTCGCGGACGCTGTAATTCTTCTCCTCCTTGAAATAATTGCCGCCGCTATGAGAAAACATTATCACTGTACAGATAGTTCTCCTTGTCATTCGTGTCGATATAGCCGATACGGCTTACATTAGCACTGACGGCAATATGGTCATCCGGAATACGTTGAGCAGCCCATACCGCACCTATCTTGTTCGGTCCCTCGCCCTGTATCTCGAAAATCCAGACCTCCTTTGGGTCAGCGATTGTCAGACACTCGCCCGAGTCTCCATAGCCATATTTCTGCGCCAACTCTCCCATCAGCACTATAGCCTCACGCGCAGTCTTGCAACGCTCTAATGCAATACGAGCCAACTCCTCGATCAGGAACATACCCTTCTTGTTCTGCATCTCCTGACGACCGCCATAGGTTGTCTCACCTATGGCCAACTGATGCTCATTCAAGCATGGATATGCAGTATTCAGATAACGGTATGTATGTCGCGCCTGTGGTATTTTCCCCTTTTCATGGACGTTTGTCATATCCTGGGAATGCTCGGTATGCATTAGCCCCTCATATACAGTCATTACAGCATCACCGGGGTAATCCTCGGGCCAAACGATATTCATCCATGTACGGTACCATGAATCACATGTATGACTGGTGATAACACTGCCGTCTGTCGTTGCCAGACGTCCAGCCATAATACTGGTACATGCATCACGCTGTGACTGTGCCGAACAACCCAGCGCATACAGACAAAGGACAAAGAACGAAATCCGCTTCATATATATTATGAATTATGCATTATCTTAAATATAGTTCATCTCCCACCCTCGGAACATACGTCTCGGGGTTAAGCTTGTTCAGTTTATACAATGCCTTCAGCCGAATGCCGTACAGCTGGGATATGTCGTACATACTCTGTCCCGGCTCAATTACATGCTTGTATATCAACAGCTGGGGATCAGCCTCGTCATGCTTCGGCTCGAGATACAGAACATCACCTATGGTCAGAGTATAATCCTCGTCCAAATCATTGTATTTCAGTAGCCTCCTGATGCTTACACCCGTCTCATGACTGATTGTAGCAAGGTCATCGTCTCGCTGCACGATGATAAAGTAATTGCGGTTGGCAGCATAGACCATGTGACTGCTGTAGAACTTCTCCGGATCAGTCTCCTTACGCTTCTGCGCCTGTTGCTTCAGTATCTGCGATTCACTCGTCCGCTGACCGGGCTTCATCGTATCGAACTGGTAAAGGCTATAAGCCTCTATGATACGAATCAATCCCTCGGCATACGTCGGGTTTGTCGCATAGCCACACTGCTTCAGACCCCTTGCCCACGAACGATAATCGTTTATCTTGTATGTAAACAACACCTTGTAACGAGGCTTCAACAGGAACTGCGAATGATCCTCGTAGCTCTCACGCGCATTCCTGTACTTACGGAAATGCTCACCCCTACGGTCATCATCCTTTACGACATACGGCCCCGTCCATCCACCGGGAGTCTTAATACCGAAATGATTATTTGCCTCTGTAGCAAGCGTACTGCGACCCGCATTGCTCTCCAGCAAACCCTGTGCCAGGGTAATACTCGCCGGAATCCTATGCTTCTGCTGCTGCTCCATTGCCAGCTCCTTGTACTTGTCAATATATGCCCAATAATAGCCGTTTGTACCCGACTGCGCACAAGCATAATATATAGAAGCGAAAAACAATATAAACAGTAATATCCTACGCATAAACATATATGTATTTACATCTGTCTAACTACAAAGGTACAAATAATGTCCATACTCTCCAAATAAATCAGCAAAAAGTAAAAGTATCACAGCAAAGCCAAAGCCAGTAACGGTATCGTCAACATGGACACGAGGGTCGTGATAAATGTGATCTCGGTAATCATGGTCGTATCCTTTCCATACTTCAGGCAAAGAATCGTACCATAGGTAGCAACCGGCATCGCAATAACAACCGTATTGATATTTACCACAAAAGAATCGAACCCCAACAGCATACACATGTAGTAGATGACTATGGGGAGCAGAACCAGTCGGAAGAGTGCGGTCACGTAGACGGTACAATTGCCCAACATGGTTCTCATAGAAAGGTTTGACATTGACGAACCAACAATCAGCAGAGCTGCCGGAACAGTGATA
>OMQX01000086.1 GCA_900313335.1 uncultured Prevotellaceae bacterium | reverse complement strand
CGTTCACGTTCGGCAAGCGCTTCACGCTGCAGCCGATGGTGTATGGCCGGTTGCTTTTCGGTGATGTGATTCCGTCGATATTCGCAAACCTGGTGGGCGGTAATGTGTTCGGGCACTATGCCGATCAGCAGATGCCGTTGGCCGGTGTGGGCAACATAGAGTATGTGGACCGACATTTCATTGCCGTACAGCTGCAGGCTCAGCAGCGTATTGCAAGCAACCATTACGTGCTCTTCCGCTTCTCTGCAGCTCAGCAGGCTGACAAGTTAAAGGAAATATTTGACAACCGTACCATATTGGGCGGACAGATAGGCTATTACTATAATACTATATTCGGTCCGCTGGGTGCTACGCTGGGCTATAGCAACCGTACCAGGAAGCCGTATTTCTTCGTGGACCTCGGCTATGAGTTCTAAATTCTTCAGATTACGCTATTCCTTGTTCTTGAAAGCCTCTTTCTGGGCTTTGATGTATTCCTCAGCCTGCTTAAAGGCATCCGTAGTCTTGTCCATTACCACAATCTTGCCCAGGCGGGCCCATCCTGCTGCATCATAGTCGTTAATGCTTATGTAGAAGCGAATGGACAGTTCCTTGCCCTCCTTTATGGGATAGTCGCTGAAGCTGACGCTACGTGCCATAGAAATGGCATTACCGTCGGTATCAAACGCTACGGGAATGAAATTATACACAAATGTATCGTTCGAAGCCTCGGCAGTAAACACAGCCGTTGCATAAGCATCGCGGCTGTCATTCAGCACGAAATTACCCTCAAGACGAATGGGAAGCCCCTCTGCAACCTCGCCAGGGATCTCCTTGCCCTCCAATGTCTTGGAGACAGCAGGCAGCGTTTCCTTCTTGAACCTCGTCGTATTTCCCTGACCGATATAATCCATCCAGAATTCGTTTGCCTTCTCGGGATCAGAAGCCTTCAGCTCGTCATACTTTGCCGCTGCAGCAGCTTCGGCAGCCTCGTATTCGGCAACCACCTTGGGCAACACACCCAGGATACCGTCAGTAGGCAGTGCAGCAGCCTCTGACTCGGGACTGTTACTGCCGCCTCCGCAGGCAGTCATCACGGCGGCCACGAGTGCCATTGCACCCATCAGCCAAAGATTCCTTGTCTTCTTCATAGCAAATCAGTATTAGTTTGTAATAGTATGGTGTGACACCGCAAAGATATTATTTTTTTTATAATCTACAATATCTCGCCGGAAAAATAGAAATCCCGCTCACTTTCCACAGCAGCAAGCTCCTTCAGGAGCAAGGCATACTTACGGACGACTGCCTCCGCAAACCGACCTCCCTTCTCAGCCGTAGCAAGGCGGGGATTGCCGATGCCCGTGTCGGTGGTGACACGTGTCCAGTGACGCGGCAGCCAGGCCGTTTTCTCGCGCAGGCTCTGCAGGGCAAAGGCATTGGCACACCCGGGACCCGCCTCGCTCAGGTTGACCAGTTCGGGATGGTAATGCATCATTACCGATGTCTCCAACTCATCTGCATGATCACCCGGTTCGTCAAACCATTCCTTACCAGACAGGACGGTGAACCATTCGCTGGAAAGAATGAAGAAATCCGGGTAGTCCACAGCCAGGTCACGAATCATGCTCTTGAAGGTGTTACCTCCGTGCCCGTTGATGATGAGCAATTTCCTGAAACCCTGATGATGCAGCGATGCCACTGTATCGGCAAGGATGGCACGCTGGGTGTCATATCGGTAATGGATGCAGAATTTCAGGTCGCGCTGGCCAGGATTCTGGGCTCCCATCGCCACAGGTGGCAGCACCATAGCACGGATGCCGTATTCATTCATGGCCAGCTGGGCAGAATCAACTGCTACATCGTGGGCCAGAATAGCATCGGTCAGGTACGGCAGATGCAGGTTGTGGGGCTCTGTGGCACCCCAGGGTAGTATGACTACATCGTAGTCGAGAGGGCGTGTTACGCCATAGGCAGATACGCTTAAATCAATCTCGCGGTTCATCGTTATCTATTGTTTTGTTTTTAATGATCTTACATCATGGCTCCAAGTATCTTCTGGAAATATGGGCCGTGGTCGTTGCGCCATAGCATGATAGCTTCGTTTATCCGGGCTTCATCGGCTTCATGGGGCTGCAGGGTGCGGCCGTCTTCCATGTCGATATAGACGTTGAGGTCTTCGTCTGTGCGGACTTGTGATATGCCTGCGAGGTGGAATGGGATGCAGCCTTCGTAGGCTTCTGCAAGTGCGATAAGGGTGTTGAGCGTGTAATCGGTTATCATATGGCCTTGGTTTAGTCGTTGATGTATTGCATAAGGCTAAGCATCTTGTCGCGAAGTTGTGCGGCGGTAATGAAGTCGAGTTTCCTGGCGGCTTCCTGCATCTGCCTTTTGGTAGTGTCTATGGCTTTGCGCAGCTGTTCCTGTGTCATCTGGTCTCCGATAACCTCGGCAACCTTCAAGGCTTTGGTCTCGGGCAGGGTGTAGACGGGGGCGGAGGATGCTGTCTGGTTCTGGCGGAGTTCGAGCAGGTCGGTCATGGTGCGGGTCTTGCGTATCTGTGTGGGTGTTATGCCGTGCTCCTGGTTGTATTGCATCTGCTTTTCGCGGCGGCGGTTTGTTTCGTCGATGGTCTTCTGCATGGAGTCGGTGATGTTGTCGGCATACATGATGGCAAGGCCGTTGACGTTTCGTGCGGCGCGTCCTATTGTCTGGGTGAGGCTGCGGTGTGAGCGGAGGAAGCCTTCCTTGTCGGCATCCAGGATGGCTACGAGCGAGACTTCGGGGAGGTCAAGGCCCTCGCGCAGGAGATTGACGCCTACGAGTACGTCGTATTTGCCGTTGCGCAGGTTGTCCATGATCTGGACGCGTTCGAGGGTGTCGACCTCGGAGTGTATGTATGCGGTGCTGATGTCGTGATGCAGGAGGTATTCGCTGAGTTCCTCGGCCATTCGCTTAGTGAGTGTGGTCACGAGTACGCGTTCGTGGCGTTCGATGCGTAGCTGTATCTCTTCCATCAGGTCGTCGATCTGGTTGTTTGAGGGGCGTACCTCAATGCGTGGGTCGAGAAGCCCGGTGGGGCGTATAAGTTGTTCGACGACAATGCCTTCGCTCTTTTCAAGTTCGTAGTCTTCGGGGGTTGCGGAGACGTAGATTGTCTGTGGCGTGAGCTGTTCGAACTCGTCAAAATGCAGGGGCCTGTTGTCCTTGGCGGCGGGGAGCCGGAAACCGTATTCGACAAGGTTTTTCTTACGTGCCTGGTCACCACCGTACATTCCACGGACCTGTGGTATGGTTACATGGCTCTCGTCGACGATGAGCAGGTAGTCATCGGGGAAGAAATCGAGCAGGCAGTAGGGGCGCTGTCCGGGCTGGCGGCCGTCGAAATAGCGTGAGTAGTTCTCGATGCCGGAGCAATGGCCCAGCTCGCGTATCATCTCGATGTCATAGTGTACGCGCTCGTCGATGCGCTTTGCTTCGAGGGATTTGCCTATGCCGGTGAAATATTGGATTTGCTGTTCCAGGTCCTGCTCTATCTGGCGTATTGCCTTCTCCTGGGTGTCCTGGCTTGTCATGAAGAGGTTAGCGGGGTATATGCGGTAATCCATGAAGGTGCCCTGGCGCTGCATGCTTTCGGGGTTGAGTTCTTGCAGGGATTCGATTTCGTCGTCCCAGAAGGTGACGCGCAGGACGGTGTCTGCGTATGCGAGCCAGATGTCCAGGGTGTCGCCTATTACGCGTACCTCGCCACGTGAGAAGCTGACGTCGTTCCTGAGGTAGAGGGCGCTGAGCAGGCGGCGCAGGAGCTCGTTGCGGTCGATGTGCTGCCCGACCCTGAGGTCTATGCTGCTCTCGGATAGTGTGGTGGGGTTGCCCATGCCGTATATGCAGCTGACGGAGCTGACGACGATGACGTCCTTGCGCCCTGAAAGGAGGGCGGAGGTGGAGGCGAGGCGCAGCTTGTCTATCTCCTCGTTGATGGCAAGGTCCTTCTCGATGTATGTGTCGGTGGAGGGGATGTATGCCTCGGGCTGGTAGTAGTCGTAGTACGAGACGTAGTATTCGACGGCATTGCGGGGGAAGAACTGCTTCATCTCGCCGTACAGCTGGGCGGCGAGGGTCTTGTTGTGGGAGAGTATCAGGGTGGGCTTGCCTACGTTGGCGATTACGTTTGCCATAGTAAATGTCTTGCCGCTGCCGGTAACGCCAAGAAGGACCTGTGCGGGTACTCCGTCCAGGACGCCTTGGGTGAGCTGCCGTATTGCTTCGGGCTGGTCTCCTGTGGGTCTGTAATCTGCTGTGAGCTGGAAATCCATAGCGGTCTGATAGCTGTGTGTGAGGCAAAGTTACGACAATAATAGTTAAAAAGGCTTGTGTAAGGCAGTTTTTTGTGTCAGTCTTGGTAACATTTAATATTATTTATTGTATATTTGCACGCCGAAAGTATGGAAAAGAAGCATATAATCATAGTTTTACTGGCTTTGCTGGCTGGGGTGGGTTCTTCCTGTTCGAGGATGACTGCCCTGGAGAAGACGACGGACTTTGAGTACAAGTACGAGGTCGGCAAGCAGTATTTTGCCGAGGGCAAGTATGCGAGTGCGAGCTTGCTTTTTGCGGATGTGGTGACCATACTGAAGGGTACGGCGTATGCCGAGGAGAGCCTGTATATCCTGGCTATGAGCAACTACTGCCAGAAGGATTACGAGACGGCGGCCCAGTATTTTCGCAAGTATTACCAGATGTATCCTCGCGGTCTTTATGTCGAGTATGCACGCTACTACTGCGGCCTGTCGCTGTACAACATGATACCGGATGCCAGGTTGGACCAGCAGTCGACGTACGATGCTATCAAGGAGTTCCAGGAGTTCCTGGACAACTATCCCACGACGAGCATCAAGAGCCAGACGCAGAATATGATATTCCAGCTGCAGGACCGTCTGGTCGAGAAGGAGTATCTGGCTGCAAAGCTGTATTACGACCTGGGCTCGTATATGATGAACTGCCAGTTTGGCGGTAGCAACTGGGAGGCTTGTGTGGTTACTGCCGAGAATGCGTTGCGTGACTTTCCTTATGCTGAGGCTTGGCGCCGCGAGGAGCTGTCGATCATGATACTGCGTGCCAAATATCATCTTGCTGAGCAGAGCGTGGAGACAAAGCGCGTGCAGAGGTATCGTGACTGTATCGACGAATACTATGCCTTCAGGAACGATTATCCGGAGAGCAGGTATCTGGCCGAGGCTCAGACGATTTTTACGAAGAGTGACGGATTCGTCAAGAAGCATGGTAGCAATGACGAGTATGCCGACTAAATGAATCAGGACAAATAGAAAATACACAGATATGGATTACAAGAAGACTAATGCCCCCACCAATACGGTGACACGTGATGTTATGACTCTGTCCGACGAGACGGGTAATATTTACGAGAGCGTTGCTATCATTGCAAAGCGTGCAAACCAGATTAGTGCGGAGATGAAGCGTGAGCTGAACCAGAAGTTGCAGGAATTTGCAACGGCGAGCGATTCGCTGGAGGAGGTTTTTGAGAACAGCGAGCAGATCGAGATAAGCCGCTACTACGAGAAGCTGCCAAAGGCTACTCTGCTGGCAACGGAGGAATTCCTGGACCATCGCATCTATTACCGTACTCCGCAGCAGGGCGCAGATATCGAGGAGGATATCTGATTGTTATGATTCAACGTATCCAGACCTTGTACATACTTGCCAGCTTTGTGCTGAGCACGGTGTGTATATACTTGGAGATTACCGCTGAGAACCATCCGTGGGCGCTGACGGTGATAATGGCTATTGCTGCCGTACTGCAGTTTATGGCTATCTTTATGTTCCGCCGTCGTGCTGCCCAGATGCGTTTCTGCACGTTCTGCATTATCCTGATGGTGGCGTGGTATGCGGTGTATGCTGCTTTTGCATTTGTTTTCGGTGACGGGCTGGTCGGTGAATTCCGTCCCCGTCCATGGGCAGCAATACCGATGGTAAATGCAATTCTGCTTTACCTTGCTTTCCGTGCTATACTGAAGGATGAACTGCTTGTAAG
>OMQX01000102.1 GCA_900313335.1 uncultured Prevotellaceae bacterium | reverse complement strand
CACGCGGCGCGGAGGTCTGGCGGCGACACGATAACGAAGGGTTACTATCGCAAGGCCGAGGTAACGGAGCTGTCTATTGACAAGGATGGCTGGTTCCATACCGGTGATGCGGGATACATGAAGGACGGCGAGCTGTTCCTGACGGACCGTATCAAGGATATGTTCAAGACGAGCAACGGCAAGTATATTGCTCCGCAGCTGATAGAGTCGAAGCTGTGTGTGGACAAGTTTATTGACCAGATAGTGGTGATTGCCGAGGGTCGCAAGTTCGTGTCGGCGCTGATTATCCCGCAGTACGATATGCTGCGCGAGATTGCTGCGGAGAAGGGGTTGGAGTGCAGGACTAATGCCGAGTTATGTGCTCATCCCGAGATTGTCAGGTTTATGAAGTATCGTATAGATACCATGCAGCAGGAGTTTGCTCATTACGAGCAGGTCAAGAAAATCACGCTGCTGCCCGAACCGCTGAGCCTGGAGAAGGGTGAACTGACTAATACGCTGAAGGTCAGGAGGCAGGTGCTGAACGAGCATTACAGGGACCTGATAGACAGGATGTACGAGGAATAATAAAACGATAGAGATGATAACACAGGATCAACTGAAGGATATCCAGACACGAACCGGACAATTGAACAAATATCTGGATATTCCTGCAAAGAAGATACAGTACGAGGAGGAGCAGCTCCGTACTCAGGCACCTGAGTTCTGGGAGGATCAGAAGAAGGCGGAGGCGCAGATGAAGCTGGTAAAGGAGCTGGAGAAATGGATTAAGGCTTACGAGGAGATATATACCTTGAGCGAGGAGTTGGCAACGGCTTTCGAGTTCTTCAAGGAGGAACTGGTTACCGAGGAGGAGGTGGATGCTCTGTACGAGCGTGTCAAGGCTGCCATCGAGGACCTGGAGCTGAAGAATATGCTTCGCAAGGAGGAGGATTCGATGGACGCGGTGCTGAAGATAAATTCTGGTGCAGGCGGTACGGAGGCACAGGACTGGGCACAGATGCTGATGCGTATGTATATCCAGTGGGCGGAACGCAATGGATACAAGGTGCGTATTGCCAATGTGCTGGACGGTGATGATGCTGGTATCAAGTCGTGTACTATGGAAATCGAGGGGGATTTTGCATACGGGTATCTCAAGAGCGAGAATGGTGTTCACCGTCTGGTACGTGTATCTCCCTATAATGCGCAAGGCAAGCGTATGACCTCGTTTGCGTCGGTGTTTGTAACTCCGTTGGTAGACGATACTATCGAGGTCAATATCGAGCAGTCCCGTATATCGTGGGATACGTTCCGTTCCAGCGGCGCGGGTGGTCAGAATGTCAACAAGGTTGAATCTGGTGTGCGTCTGCGTTACCAGTACAAGGATCCATATACAGGTGAGGAGGAGGAAATCCTGATAGAGAATACCGAAACGCGTGATCAGCCTAAGAATAAGGAGAATGCCTTGCGTCTGCTGCGTTCGATGTTGTATGACAAGGAACTGCAGCACCGTATGGAGGAGCAGGCCAAGGTCGAGGCAGGCAAACGCAAGATAGAGTGGGGTAGCCAGATTCGTTCGTATGTGTTTGACGACCGCCGTGTAAAGGATCATCGCACCAATTATCAGACTAGCGATGTGGGTGGTGTGATGGATGGCAAGATAGATGCGTTTATCAAGGCTTATTTAATGGAATTCGGTGGTGAATAATCTGGAGATTGAGAGGAAGTTCCTGGTGACGGGCCCGTTCAAGGACCAGGCCTATGATGCGACCAGAATACAGCAGGGGTATATTGCCAGCGGCAGGGGGCGTACGGTGCGTGTGCGTGTACGTGGCAACAAGGGGTATCTTACCATCAAGGGCCCAAGTAATCTTGCTGGTCTTGCGCGCTTTGAGTGGGAGAAGGAAATCTCTGTTGAGGATGCGAACGAGCTGATGCGTATATGCGAGCCGGGAATAATAGACAAGACTCGCTATCTTGTCAAGTCTCCGGATGGACACCATGTGTGGGAGGTGGATGAATTCTATGGTGACAACGAGGGGCTTGTAATGGCTGAAATTGAATTGAACGACGAGAACGAGAGTTACTCGAAGCCTGATTTCATAGGACTTGAGGTGACGGGTGACAGGCGTTTCTACAATAGCCATTTGCGGCAGAATCCGTATAAACTGTGGAAGGATGAGATCTAATTTCGGAAGCAAGATTGGCATGGTTCTTGCCTCGGCAGGTTCAGCAGTGGGACTTGGTAATATCTGGCGTTTCCCTACCGAGGCTGGCCGTAATGGCGGTGCTGCTTTTATGTTGCTGTATCTGGCATGTGTGCTTTTGTTGGCAATGCCTGTGATGATAGGGGAGTTTGTCATAGGGAGGGCAAGTCGTGCCAATACGGTTGATTCCTATCGTGTGCTGGCTCCGGGCAAGCATTGGGTCGTGTCTGGTTTCCTGGGGGTCATAGGCGGCTTTCTGGTGCTTTCGTACTACAGTGTTGTAGCGGGATGGACGTTGGACTATACTGTAATGTCCTTTTCTACCTCGCTGATGAAACCGATGGATTATGGCGAGTATTTCAGCAATTTCGTACAGAACCCTTGGCGGCCGGTCCTGGCTATGGCGGCATTCATGGCAGCCACGCACTTTGTAGTGTCCCGGGGTGTGGAGAAGGGCATTGAGCGTTTCAGCAAGATACTGATGCCGATGCTTTTCTGCATAATATTGGTGCTGATAGTCTGCTCGCTGAACATGCCGGGTGCGGGGAAGGGACTGGAATTCTTGTTCAAACCGGATTTTTCAAAGGTTGACATACAGGTGGTATTGAGTGCTATGGGGCAGGCGTTCTTCACGTTGAGTGTTGGCATAGGATGCCTTGCAACTTATGCCAGTTATTTCGGTGACGATACTCCGCTGGTCCGGGTTGCGTTTAATGTTTGCGTGATTGATACCCTGGTGGCTATATCTGCAGGACTGATAATATTTCCGGCTGTTTTCAGCGTAAGCGGGGCACAGGTGGATGCGGGACCCGGACTGGTGTTCATAACCCTGCCCAATGTCTTTAACAGTGCATTCGGTTCGTTGCCGGTGCTCAACTATGTATTCTCGTCGCTATTCTACATGCTTTTGTTTGTCGCAGCATTGACAAGCAGTATCAGCATGCACGAGATAAGTACGGCGTATATTACGGAGACATTCCGTCTGGAGCGTCGTGTTGCAGCGTGTATAGTAACGGGGATATGTATGGTCTTGGGTGTTGTATGCAGTTTGTCGTTCGGAGCATGGAGCGGAATACAGGTGTTCGGAATGGGTTTCTTTGACCTGTTTGATTATTTCGTTGCCAAGTTCTGTATGCCTCTTGGCGGTATAATGATTTGTACGTTTGTCGGTTGGTATCTGAAACATTCGATTGTCCGTCAGCAGTTGAACTCGCGATTCACTCCGCTGCTGATGATTCTGTTCCGTTGGGTGGCTCCGATAGGTATAGGCATTGTTTTTGTGTATGAACTAATGGATAGATAATGGAAGGGAATCATGCAAATTTCGGTAGCAGGATGGGTGCGATATTCGCTGCGGCAGGAAGTGCTGTGGGACTGGGAAATATATGGCGCTTTCCTACCGAGGTGGGTAACAACGGTGGTGCCGCATTCATTCTGATATATATATTGTGTATCCTGATTGTCGGAATACCCATTATGGTAAGCGAGTTTGTCATTGGACGGCATACTCAGAGCAATATGATTGACGGTTTCCGCAAGTTGGCTCCCGGCAAATGGTGGAGAATCATCGGGTATCAGGGGGTTGTGGTTGCCTTTATCATCCTGAGCTACTATATTGTGGTAAGCGGCTGGACGCTGTATTATTCGTACGAGAGTGTGGCAGGCTCGCTGGCAAAGAACCACAAGTACGACGAGTATTTCCAGAACTTTGTTTCCAATCCGTGGTTGAGCATCCTGTATGCCGTAATCTTTCTGGCTATAGTTCATGTCGTAATATCCAGGGGTGTGCAGAAGGGTATAGAGAAGTTCTCGAAGGTAATGATGCCGATGCTTCTGCTTATTATCGCTATCCTGGTGGTGTGTGCATTCTCGATGCCGGGAATAGACGAAGGGTTAAGGTTCCTGCTTAAACCTGATTTTTCGAAACTTTCGGTTTCTGTGGTGTTGAGTGCTATGGGACAGGCATTCTTCTCTCTGTCGCTGGCAATGGGATGCATGTGTACCTATGCCAGTTATTTCAGCCCGAAGACAAAGCTTGTGTCGTCGGCAATGAGTGTGGCTGTTATTGATACGATAGTTGCAGTTTTGAGCGGTTTTATCATATTCCCGGCGGTATTCTCAGTACCGGGAATAGAGGCTGACGCAGGACCGGGATTGGTGTTCATAACATTGCCGAGCGTATTTCACATGGCATTCCAGCCGGTTCCTATATTGGGCTATATATTCAGCGGCTTGTTCTACATCCTGTTGTTCCTGGCAGCGCTGACAAGTGCAATGTCGTTGCACGAATCCGTAACGGCATACGTGCATGAGAGCTTCGGGATGTCGCGTAGGAAGGCTTCGTTCCTGGTTGCTGTATCATATATGAGCCTCGGTGTCCTGTGCTGTCTGAGCTTCGGCCCTCTGCGGGACTGGACGGTAATGGGGCTGACTATATTTGATCTTTTCGACTATGTCTCGTCCAAGGTGCTTCTGCCTCTGGGTGGTCTTCTGCTGGTTATCTTTACGGGATGGTATCTGGACAGGAACATGGTCAGGGACGAGATTACCAATCATGGGACAATATCCTCGCGTGTATTCGGTGTGTTCATATTCCTGGTGCGCTGGGTAGTGCCTGCGGCGATTGCTATTATCTTCATTCGTGGAATTGTAGAGATACTGTAAATGTCAAGCCATAATCCTTACGGACATCATTTGCGTTACATATATATATTGCTGGCAGTAATTGTATGTGTGGCGGCCTTGATAATGCTGTCGGACTACAGGAATGGGAACGACAGCAGTGCGGACGAGGTGTTCGGGGATATCGTAAGGGGAAAAAGGTCGCGTGGTGCGGGTTACTATGCAGCGGGTGAACGCAAGGTCGAGACGTTCCGCTTTGACCCCAACGAGGCAGACAGCAGCCAGCTGCTGCGCTTGGGACTTGCTCCGTTTCAGGTTCGCAGCATATATCGTTTCAGGGCAAAGGGCGGTGTATTCAGCACGGCGGATGATTTTCGCAGGGTATACAGGCTGACCAA
>OMQX01000083.1 GCA_900313335.1 uncultured Prevotellaceae bacterium | reverse complement strand
GGTTGATCCGTCTACGACGAACAAGATAGACCTGACTATCGGATGTTACAATTTTGGTGTATGCAATATCACAAACCTGTCATTGGGCGTGAAGTTCAGGAGGAAATCGACTGGCACTGTCTCGACTATGGAAATAGGCAGCATGGGTACCCTGAAAGTGATGTACGGCGGTCAGATTAACTACACTCTGATGTGCGACAATCTGGATGACGATGAATATGAGTTTTACTCTGTCTATACGACTTCGACTGGTCATTCCAAGAAGTGGAAGCAGATAACCCTGCCATACGGATGGGTCCTGCCGAATGTCCGCGTTCAGAATCATGTAGCGACTGTCATTGAGCCCGGTCATGTTACTGGGATTGACAATATATTCTACAAAGCAGCTGATTCCGGCAACAGTAATGCAATATTTGACATTACAGGCCGCAAAGTCAGCGACACCAACCGCCCGGGTATCTACATCCGTAACGGGCAGAAGATAATAAAGTAATGGGAAGTTGTGATTAACTGCTAACCCTTAATTAACAACCTGAAAACTCTACAATATTCCAACAAAAAGATTCCATCACTCTATCCAGACCCTACCCATACTCTATCCAGACTGCACACAGGTTCTACCCAAGGTGATAATAGCCGTTTGACCTTGGCTACACCTTGGGTATACCTTGGGTACACCTTGGGTAGAGTATAGGAAGGGTGATGCATCACCGATGTCATGGAATGGATTATTTACTCTGCTAAACGGTGGTTTTTAATTTTATTAATTTTTGATAATCAAAAGTTAAAATGACATGAGGATGATTTTCGTTATGGGAATATTTACTAAATTTGCATGGATTTTTTAACAACAACACTATGAAAAAAATTGTATTTGCCATTGCTGCTTTGGCTATGATAAACAGCGTGAACGTACAGGCTCAGGATATTCTGGGTGCATTGAAGAATGCAGCAGCGACTGCTGCAAGCAAGAGTGATAACAGCACAGTTGCTGCAATAGGTAACCTGCTGGGGACTAGCAGTGTTTCTGCTGCTGATCTGGTAGGAACATGGAACTACAGCCAGCCTGCCGTTGCTTTCGAAAGCAAGAACGTGCTGACAAACGTAGGTACTGCGGCTGCAAGCAGCGCTATAGAGAAGAAACTAGCTACTTACCTGACAAAGGCGGGCTTTACAAAGGGCAAGGTTCAGCTTATACTGAACGAAGACAAGAAGAACGGCTATGTTGTCTACAACAACAAAAAGATTCCTGTAAACTGGAGCGTGAACGGTTCTGACTTGACGTTGAAAGTAGGTACGTCTGCAATTAACGAAAAGTTGAGCAGCACATCAAAACTGACCAACCTGACAAAGTACAACTCGTTCAAGATGAATGTGAAGAAGAGCGGCTCGGAGCTTCAGGTTGCGATGAAGGCTGACAAGCTGATGAGTCTGCTGCAGGGCATCATAAGTGCTGCTGGCAAGTCGGACACATCGTCTCTGAGTTCTATTGCCAGTCTGACAAAGAGTATCGACGGCATGTACCTGGGTCTGAAGTTTACAAAATAAACTGTCAAACAGTAAACAGTAAAGTTATTTGCGCTGGAGAGTTGACTGCAATGTCAATTTTCCAGCGCAAAACTTTTACTCTTTCATAAGGTTTTCGAAGAAGGTGTTTAGGTCGTCGTCGAGGCCTTCGAGGAGGGTACCGCTGAGGATCATGGTTTCCTGATCGTCAACGAGATAGAGATCCGAGAGGGTTTCACCGTCCTCGTCCTGCAGGACAAAGCTGTAGGGACGCAACAAGGACATGTTGTCGATGACCTCCTGGCGCACGCCTGATATTGCTTCCTGCAGTATGGGGGTGACCTTCTGATAGAAATCTTCTTCGCGCGAGCCTTTTATCCACTCGGGTATTACTATACGCATGAGTTCGTTTTCCTCGTCGTCAAAGAATCGTATCTCGCCGCTGTGCGGGAACACACGCAGCGAGATATCTGTGAGAACCGGCTCCTGTTCCTGAGGAAAACGGGTAGCCACATGGCGCAAAGCGCGCTGGATTTGTTGCAAGGGTGTTATCATTCTGTCGGTATTGTTAAGGTTTCCTGGTTATCAGACGATTCCACGTCCATGGCATTGCTTGAACTTCTTGCCTGAGCCGCATGGACATGGTTCGTTACGTCCCGGCAACTTGTCTGCGCGTATGGGCTGTGTAGGCTGCTGCTGGCGTGTATCACGGCCTGCTGCCTGACGCATTCCCTCGTCGGTCATGTCTCCGTGGCTCTCCTGCAGGCGCTGGCGTGGCTGGCGCCGCTCTGGTGCTGCCTCTCGAATCTGCAGTTCGGGAACCTGGGCACGCATCAGCACGCTGACGGTGCGGTCGTTAATCTTGTTGACCATGTCGTCAAAATACTTGACGCTCTCGAGTTTATAGACCAGCAGCGGGTCTTTCTGCTCGTAGCTGGCATTGCGTACGCTGTGCTTGAGCTCGTCCAGGAGACGCAGGTTTTCCTTCCATGCATCGTCGATTGTATGCAGGATAAGGCTCTTGTGGAATGCGGTAACGACGGCCTGGCTCTTGGTCTCGTAGGCTTCCTTGATATTGCAGCTGACCTGATATACGCGACGTCCGTCGACAACTGGTACCATGATATTCTCGTAATGGGGCATGGTATCGGGATTCTCGACAATGTGTGCAACGGCCTTCTGTGCGTTGGCGGATATAATCTGGCACTTCTGCTTGAAGCGTTCCATGACCTTCTGGTATACCTCCTCGGCCAGTTCATCCATGTCACCATTCTCGTAACGGTCCTGGGACAGTGGGAACTCCATGGCAAGTATCTCGAGGAAGCGTGAGCGGCACTCCTCGAAATTGTGTGTCTCCATAATGACGCAGACGCGATCCCATATCATGTCGGAGATATCCATTCCCAGACGCTCGCCAATGAGGGCATGGCGGCGCTTCTCGTAGATTACGGTACGCTGCTTATTCATGACGTCGTCGTATTCGAGCAGGCGCTTACGTACACCGAAATGGTTTTCCTCGACCTTCTTCTGTGCCTTCTCGATAGAGCGTGTAATCATGGAGTGCTCTATCATCTCGCCCTCCTGGAAACCGAGACGGTCCATAACCTTTGCAATACGGTCGCTGGCGAAGAGGCGCATGAGCTTGTCCTCGAGTGATACGAAGAATACTGACGAACCAGGGTCACCCTGACGTCCGCTACGTCCGCGCAACTGGCGGTCTACGCGGCGGCTCTCGTGGCGCTCGGTGCCAATGATTGCAAGACCGCCTGCAGCCTTGACCTCGGGGGTAAGCTTGATATCGGTACCACGGCCTGCCATGTTGGTGGCTATTGTAACCGTTCCAAGTCCTTCGTTACTGCGTCCGGCTTCCTTGACAATGTCAGCTTCCTTCTGGTGCAGCTTGGCATTAAGTACCTGATGAGGTATCTTGCGCATCTTGAGCATACGCGAGAGCAACTCGCTTATCTCGACGCTGGTAGTACCTACCAGTACGGGACGTCCGCTGTTGCGCATCTTCTCTATTTCCTCGATAACGGCTACGTATTTCTCGCGCTGTGTGCGGTAGATTCGGTCGTTAAGGTCCTTGCGGATTACGACGCGGTTGGTGGGTACCTCGACAACATCCAGCTTGTAGATATCCCAGAACTCACCTGCCTCGGTAACGGCAGTACCTGTCATACCGCTGAGCTTGTGGTAGAGGCGGAAATAGTTCTGCAGGGTAATGGTGGCGTATGTCTGTGTGGCTGCCTGTACCTTGACATGTTCCTTTGCCTCGACTGCCTGATGCAGTCCGTCGCTCCAGCGGCGGCCTTCCATGATACGGCCTGTCTGCTCGTCTACAATCTTGACCTCGCCGTCCTGGATGACGTATTCGTCGTTGATGTTGAACATGGTGTATGCCTTGAGCAGCTGCTGCAGGGTGTGCACGCGCTCACTCTTGAGGGCATAGTCGGTGTATATCTCGTCCTTCTTCTGGATACGGGTCTCGTCGTCCAGTGTCTTGTCAGCCTCGATCTGGGACATCATGCCTGCGATATCGGGCAGGACGAAAAGGGCCTCGTCCTTGACCTGCGAGGCGAGCCATTCGTTACCCTTATCGGTCAGGTCGACGCTGTTCATCTTCTCGTCAACAACGAAATAGAGGGGCTCTACTGCCTCGGGCATACGACGGTTGTTGTTCTCCATGTAGATGTCCTCGGTACTAAGGAGTCCTGCCTTGATGCCTGGCTCGGAGAGGTATTTGATGAGGGCCTTGTTCTTAGGCAATGCCTTGAAACTGCGGAAGAGTGAAAGGAAACCCTCGGCAGTCAGGTTCTTATCGTTCTTCTCAGTACCCTCGCCTATCAGCTTCTTGGCCTCGGCAAGATACTGTGTGGCAAGTGTGCGCTGGACGCCTACAAGGCGCTCTACCAGCGGCTGGTATTCCTCGAACATCTGGTCATCGCCCTTGGGAACGGGACCTGAGATAATCAGCGGGGTACGTGCATCGTCGATAAGCACTGAGTCAACCTCGTCGACAATGGCGTAGTTGTGGCCTCGCTGTACCAGGTCACGTGGATCCTGTGCCATATTGTCGCGCAGATAGTCGAAACCAAACTCGTTGTTGGTACCGAAGGTGATATCTGCGAGATATGCCTGACGACGTGCCTCGCTATTGGGTTCATGCTTGTCAATGCAGTCTACGCTGAGGCCGTGGAACATGTAGATGGGGCCCATCCACTCGGAGTCACGCTTGGCAAGGTAGTCGTTGACGGTAACTACGTGTACGCCATTTCCTGTCAGGGCATTAAGAAATACCGGCAATGTGGCCGTCAGGGTCTTACCCTCACCGGTGAACATCTCGGCTATCTTGCCCTGATGCAGTACGGTACCGCCAAAGAGCTGCACGTCGAAATGTACCATTGCCCATACGGTTTCGTTACCGCCTGCAATCCAGTGGTTATGATATACTGCTGTATCGCCGTCTATATCTACAAAATCATGCTTAGCTGCCAGGTCGCGGTCAAACTGAGTGGCCTTTACGCGCACCTCTTCGCTCTCGGTGAAGCGACGTGCGGTGCTCTTGACTATAGCAAACACCTCGGGACGTACCTCGTCCAGTTCCTTCTCCAGTATTTCCAGTACGTCCTTCTCCAGTTTATCTATCTCGTGAAAGAGTGGAGCACGATCCTGTATCTCGGTCTGTGGGATGCGTGACTTGATTTCTGCAATCTGTGCACGCAGGTCTGCTGCCTTTTCAGCAATCTGTGCACGGATTTCCTGCACTCGTGCACGCAGCTCGTCATGGCTCAGTGCATCAATGGCGGGATATTTCTCCAGCACAGCATCTACCAATGGCTTGTAAGCCTTGAGGTCTCGGGACTTCTTGTCACCGAAGAGCCTTACCAATATTTTTCCTATATCCATAATCGTAATTTTCGTTTTCAGTTTATTAGCGGGTTTCCCATGGTCAGAACAGCGGTCTCTGGGCACAGCCGTTAGGGGCACGTATCCTGAGAGCCTGTGTGACTGTAGGCGCAACGCGGTCTATTGTTACGGGAGTCTCGACCTTCTCGCTCCTGATATTAGTCCCCAGGAAGAACAGGGGGAAACCCATGTAGGTCTCGCGGGAAACACGTTCCTCGTGTGTGGAACTGTTAAGCAGTACCCATCCGGGATTGACCTGTATGATAATGTCACCTGAGCAATGCGGATTGTAGCCGTTGCGCAGGCGGGTTGCCTCGATAGTGGAGCTCCCGAGGGACAGGCGCTTGCTGGTATAGACGTCCTTGACGCCTGCCATTTGAATCAGGAACGATGCACTGCGGTCAAGGGCCTCGCTGTGATTGACGTTCCTCTGCTCCATGAGCTTGAGGTTAAGATAGATCTCGTCATTGAGAGTCGTCTCTACCCACTGGCCCTGACCGTAAACTGCTATCAGGTACATGTTGAGCAGCATCTGGGCCTTGGTCATGTCAAAGGTACCGGTAGGAATACGGTATCTGGCAAGATCGGTGCTCTTAGGTGCATCGCTGTAGCCTGTACTTGTTACGATGAACAGTGCCCTACCCTTTCCTACGCGGCTCTCGACAGCATCCATCATCTCGCCCAGGGCCTTGTCCAGACGGACATACGTATCCTGAAGCTCCATGGGACATTCCTGTGCCGAGGCATGGTCAAAGTTACCGGCATAGTATGTGAGCATAAGCATGTCGGTGACATGGTCCACGCCCATGCCGGTCATCTGCATGCTCTGCAATGCAAAGCGGTTGACCTCCTCGTTGATGAAGGGACTGGCCTTCATCTGGCGGTATGCCCTGTCGCCCTTGAAATGGTGGGAGAAGGGCTTGTTTACACTGCCGCCTATGAAATAGTTGAAATTGCCCACCAGGTCGTTAGACGGCACCCATACCTTCTGGCTGAGATAGCGTGCAGGGGACAATGTATTGTTGTATGCCAGCGCCCACTGCGGGAATGTGCCGTAGTAACTGCTGGAGCACCACTGTCCCGTAAGGTCGTTGAGCCAGAAACAGGCATCTGCAGCATGTCCTGCCTGCAGGACGGCAGCATCGCGCTGCGGTGCGACGCTGAGGACGATAGCCTTGCCCTCGGTTGCAACCTTGAGCTCGTCACCCATTGTCGAAACGGTCATGCGCTCGGCCGAGGATGC
>OMQX01000082.1 GCA_900313335.1 uncultured Prevotellaceae bacterium | reverse complement strand
GTTCGGTCCGTGGGCGAAGGATTCGGTTCATTGGAAGAATGCGTTGATGTATGTGTATGCCTTCTCGACGGACAATGGTGTAGAGGGTGGTGCTGACTATTATCGTGATACGTTGTGCCTGCTGAACAACCAGGTTGCGCGGCTGCAGGACGAGTACGGTCAGTTGTGGTTCAGCGGACCGGACGGGGATAGCAGGTATCAGTCGGGTAAGTCGCTGAGGTTCCCTGTGAATATCAAGTTGTAATCAGAAGTGGTACCTGGTACCGAGCATGACGCCCATCTTGATGTTGTCGATGGATTGTCCGTTGCCGGGGTTGATGCCGTTCTTGAAATTGTATTGTACAAGTGGCTCGGCGTATAGGTCCCATTTTGGCATGACGCGCAGGGTTCCCTGAAGGCTGGTCCATACTCCGAAGCTGTATTGGCGGTCTCTCTTGGATACGAAGCTGAGGGACGGGCCTACGTTCCAGTATATGTCGAAGCGGCGCTTGGGTGTCTGTCCCTGCCATACGTTGGAGATGTTGAGCATATAGGACAGGCGGAGATCCAGCATTTTGTATTTCTCGTTGTTGAATTTGGTGGTGCCGTAGGTCATGATGCCGCGGATTGATGCCAGTGGATGCAGGTCGTAGCCTATTTCTGCACCAAAGGCGGGACTGATTCCGACACCTCCATCGGCAGGGCGGTTGTCGGTGCCGTGGAAGACGCGCAGCATGCCGGCTTGTGCTCCGACCCACAGGTTGCGGCGGAAGCGGTATAGGCTGTCGCGGTGTGTAAGGTTGCTGCGTTGCAGGCGGCGGTTTGCCTTGTTGGAACGGTACAGGCGTGTGCCGATGCTGAGCGTAAGGCTGTTCTCGGGGGTGTCGTAACCGCTGGGGAGGTCAAAGCCGTTGCGTTCGAAACGGGGCTCGAGATAGAGCCATGTATCGGTGCTTGCACGGAACAGTGTCTGTACGGCGGCGGTATATGCCCATGTTGAGCAGCTGACGCGTTCGGACTGAACGAGGTGGTCGCGCCTGATCCATCCGTATGAGATGCCGCCGAGGATGTTGAGGTCGAACCAGTGGTCGGTCTTTCGCCAGCGCTTGGACATATTGGGGATGTTGAACATGAGTTCGCCGCGTACTGATGCCATGTGCTGGCTGCGGTATATGTCATAGTCCCTGGCGCCGGCCTTGATCATGTGTGTTACGCTGTGCCAGTGTTCCTGGGCAACGGCACCCAGTCGCAGGCCTATGACGGGGGTAATCCAGCAGCCTATGCTGAACTGGCTCTGTACTCCGCTCATGTGTGTGTTTGCTCCTTGTACGAGTGGCTGGTGCCAGCCGCAGGAATAGTCGACGAACCAGCTGTCGAAATTGCTGTTTGCCGTGGTTATGCCTGAGCGCAGGGGTTCGAGGTTGTACTGGATTCCTGCCATTACACCGTAGTACAGGTTGAAGCGTGATGGACATTCGCGCATGAAGAGCTCTGTCTGGCGGCTTGTGAGGCCTACGTAGGGTTCAACGAAAAGGCGGAACTGGTTGCTGAAGCGGAATCCGATATTCATGCCCAGCTGGACATAGGGGGATATCTTGGTCTTGCCGGTGTATCTGGTGATACGGCCTCCGATGCCGATTACGGTGGAGAAGTCTACAATGCGGTTGGGATTGAAGCCGCCGACAAAGTCAGACAGGGAGGCTACGTAGTCTGCACCCAGGCTTATAGAGGGTGCTCCGCGGAACTTGTCGGGGACATCGAGGCGGGAATATCCCAGATTGAGCCTGAGTGAATGGATTGGACTGAACCTGTAGCCGGCATAGGCGTTGAAGGCGGCCTGGCTGCAGGTGGATACGCGGTCGGTGATTGCAAGGGTTCCTGCCGAGGCGCCGAAATATAGGCGCTGGTATGCCTTGGCGGGGAACAGGCTGTCCTTGTCGTGATTGCGCCATAGCCCTTGAACCTGATATTCCGCGGGGTCGGTTTCCTGTGCCCACGAGGTGTTGGCCGCCATCAGCAGGGCTGCGGCGAGATATAGTCCAAGGCGTGATATGGTGGGTAGTATATTCATTTAATTATGTATACAAAACTGACACCGACCTGCAGGGGCAGGATTGCAATTCCGTGTTCCTTATATTCTGTCGGGCTGTCCAGTACATCGTCCTGGAATGAGCGGCGGTGATTGTAGTAGACGGGTGCAACGCCTGCATGGAGGTCGAGGCTCCAGTGGCGTCCCAGATTGAAGTCGTAGCCGAAGGTTATGCCTCCGCCGTAGCATTCTCCGTCGTAGCGGGTGCTGCGGAACTGTATCTTGTAGGCAGCGAGAAGCATGTCAACACCGACGAACCACCGGGTAAAGGTGCGGCCGCTGAACCAGTAGCGGAATTCTGGGATGACGCCGTAGGTCTTGAACGTGTGTCCGTACATGGTCCATGAGCCGAATCCCTCGAGGGAGACTGATGTCTTGCGCCCCAGTGCTATGTCGAGTGACAGGTTGGGCACGCAGGCTATGTCCAGGAGGGCATTGTTCCTGAGGGCGATTTTCTGGGCATCTGCATTGTGGGCAAATGTCAGCATGCAGCCGGTCAGTACGAGGGTTTTAATTGTATTTTGCAACCAGTTCATCATATTCCTTACATATATCGGTCATTGGAATGCCGTCTTGTAGGCGCTTCCAGAAATACAGCACAAGGCTGCGGTATGCGTCGTTGAAATAGCCGTCTGTCTTGATGTATTCGGCATTTTCGGGATTCAGGCGGAACGCTTCGAGCATGGGGGCTGCCCAGTCGGCGGCTTTTTCTCCATACATGGCAGCACTGGGGTCGTAGGCGTTCTGGGATGAGTAATGGCGTATGTTCTCGTCTTCGCAGGTGGGACATTCGGTACGGAAGCGGCAGATGGCGCGCAGGTATTGCACACGGGCGTCCTTGGGAGACATAGTGGTATCGTTCTTCAGTATGGAGTCTGCCTTGAGGTAATACTGTGGCTGATCCTGGGCAATGTACATGGCAACGGCGTTCATGGGTGATGTGGCGGCTACGGCATCGCGTACCTCGGGGACGTGCCATTCGCAGTTCATTGCACGCAGCATCATGCGGAAGGTGGTGAACCTGTCGTCGTCGGGAAGGTGGTTGGCGGCGCAGAAGGTTGCCTTCTCGAAATCGTTGTCGAGGCAATACATGCGTGTCTGGTTGATTGCAATGGCTACGTCGTTCCACCATTCGCGCAGGTTACCGGAGTTGTCGCGCTTCTGGTTTTCAAGACCGTTGTTGGAGTCGTCCAGATATGGTAGCAGTATGTTGGTGTCGGCCTTGCCGCGACGTATCAGGCACTTGCTCAGGTAGAATGCTGCCAGTTCGTACGGGCGCAGGAAATCCTCGCTGTGTTTCAGGGTATATGTGGTGTCGCCGTCTGCGGTAATGACGGGCTGGCTCGTGTCGCGTGTATGGCGCCATGCGAGCTGTTTCATCTCAAGGTTGCTGCTGTGGTAGGCATTGTATGCTATTCGCTCCAATCCTTCCCAGTCTCCTAAATCGTATAGGGTGTTCATCAGATGGTATGCCTGATAGGGCATCAGGGAGGAACCGTCTGCATAGCCCTTCTCGCCGTTCTTGTAGCGTTGGTAGGTTTCATCGGGCGGAATGATGCGTGCCTCGGTGGCGGCGTACTCGATAATGACCTGTCGCAGGCCGGGCAGGATATTCTTCTCGACATACGGATACCAGCTTTGGTTGCGAATCTGTGTCCATTGTGCGTCCATGTTCCTGTAGCGTTCCGTAATGCTGCGCAGGGATGCTGCCATTGCGTATGTCTCGTCGGTACCGATACTGTCCAGTGCGTGTGCTACACGTTCCCAGGGGATGATGTTGTCGTTGCTGTCAAACCTTAGCTGGGGATGGGGAAGGCGTGATCCTATGCGTGAAGACAGCAGTTGTGAGAGGTATGCCGAGCGCTCGTGGCTGAGACGGCGGTTGGTGGCAACTGAGCCTTCGGGGGATGAGTATCCGCGGATCGTAACGCTCTGCAACTCGCTCTCGGGATTGTTCGTGATGGTACGCAGGCGCTCGATAACGGCATCCAGCTGGGCTATGGTTGTGCTGTCGTCCATGTTAAGCGAGGCTTTGCCTTTTTCAAACTCAAGCGAGAGGTGGTCCTTGAAATTCTGTATTTCGAGCAGCTCGCGTCTTGCATAGCGTGAGGGTTCGATGGGTATCTCGACCACGGCAGATCCCCAGTCGAGGTATCTCTGCGGGCGTTTGGGCTTTCCGTCCCAGATGGTTATGACGTCCTCGTGGTAGACGGTGTTGTAGTCCTCGAACCAGACATGGCCCAGCAGGCGGTAGTTCTTCGTTTCATCGTATCCGTTCCATTCGCCGACGACGTGAACCTGGTCGTCCTTGCGGGTCTGCATATATCGGTACGGGATGACGTATTGTCCCAATTTATCGTTCTTGTCGTGGTCGTATTGGTCACGCTGGAAGCCCATAAGGCGTTCCATGGTGCGGTGGTATGCAAAGCCGTCGTAGACAACGGGTGGCAGGAAGCAGACGGTATCGTTGTTGTGGTCGGGCAGTACGAGGTAGGGACTGACTACCCAGCGGGCATTGGTGCTGGTGTATTCGCGGTCAAGCAGGATCATCTTGTCATAGGTCAGTTTGTGTCCGCAGGCATAGGCGGTACCGGCTTTTGCCTTACGGGCAGTGCGCTTGCCCATGATATCCACGTTCTTCATCTCCGTCACTCCGTCCAGCTTGCTCTTGCGTGCTTTTGTGACGAAGGTGTATATAAGTATTTGCCGGCCGTTGGCGTCTGTATGCAGCAGGTCCTGGCAGGGTATGGCTTTTGTGAACTCGAATCCGTCATCGATAATCAGATAGCCGTGATAGGTGCCGCGCAGCTGTAGCATCTGTCCGCGTGTCTGGTCGGTATCCAGTACGCCGTCTGCGCGGCCGATGCTGCTTCCGCCGAGGTATTTGCCCAGGGCACGCTCGGCATCGGAGCGTCCGTTGAAGGTCCATATCTGTACGCCGCTCTTGGGGATTCGCTCCTTGCCTTCCTCCTGAGTGTATATCTGTATATTGACATACTGGGCTGCTGCAGGCATTGCCGTGGCGACGAACAATAGGAATATGGTCAGTATGCGTTTCATTTCTTCTTGCTCTTGTTTTTCTTGCCCATGGCTTTCTTCAGTACCTTGGGGTCTTTGATGCCTTTCAGCAGTTTCATCTCCAGTATCATGTCCTGGTGGGTGAATACTGTGTCGGGTTTCAGTATGCGTGCTGCCTTCAGGCGTCGTGCATGGTACCAGTCCCAGTATTGGGCGCTGTCGGCTTCCCACTGCCTGCGCTTCTCAATTGAATCGCGGATTTCTCCGTTGCGTACCAGTATGCTGTCGCGTATCCATGCTTCGCGGCGCTGGCGTTCCTTGAACCTGTCTATGGTTTTCGCGTAGTCGTCTACGAGTGACAGGTCGACTTTGTTCTTGATGCTGCGCATGCGCCATACAAGGCCTATGTGCAGGTCCTGGACGATGGGATAGGGGATAAAGCCCCAGCTTGCGCGGCTGCTTTCGGGGATCTTGATATAGCAGCCGGTATAGTCGTCGTACCGGAATTTGTCATACTTTGCAATCATCCAGCCTACATTGATGCCAAGGTCCAGATCCAGGCTTCCTTCGCGGGGGAAGCGTTGGGGAAACAGGGGGACGCTCCATCCAAAGCCTGCGCCTGCAGCAAGGCCGCGCCCCTGGTTGCCGGTACCTGTGATCTTGATTGCCCACTGGTTGTATGCCACCCATAGGCTAAGGTAATAGGCGCGCCAGTTGCGTGGATTTTCAATCGTGCGGCCGCTGAAGATATTGCGCCTGACCTTGTGTTTCATGTTGTAAAGGCGTCCGCGTAGCGAGTCTGCGTTGTAGGCGGGATCCTTGCGATTGGTGACCAGCTTTGTGTATTCGTCGTGGTAATAGACTTTCTTTCCGTATTTGCCGGTACGCCAGTATTTGCGCACCTCGGCGCGTACGCTGTTGATGTTGAATACGAAGCGTGGTGAGAAGGAGTGGTTTGTCTTGGGGTTGATACGTCCGAATACGGCTACGCTGTAATGTGTGCGTGTCTTGCTGCTGAGGTCGTATTCTAATCCCAGGTTGGGCAGCGTAAGCAGCCAGTCGACGGTATTGGTGTGTATGCTCCATCGCTTCCAGAAGCTGTTCTTGCGGCTGTTAATGGCAACGGAGGAAAATGTGGTGTCTTTCTTGGGAATGAGACTTATGTAGTAGGCTTCAGCCTCTGGGGTAAGGGTGCTGCTATGGCGCTCTGTGTCATCTGTCTGGGCTCGGCCTGCAAATGGAATTACAAGCATGAGGATGACGGCGGGTAGTGTATATGTACAGAACTTTCTCATCATCTTCTCTTGTTCCAGAAGCTTTCTTCTGCTTTCTTGCGTCTGATATATTCCTCGTACTCGGCATTGCGCTGTGCATTGACCTGCTTGTTGTTATTCCGCCTGCGTATGTTCTCGTTGCTGATGTATGCCTCCCGCGTGTTGGATATGTTTCGTATCATGTCCTGGGCATTGCGGTTATACAGCTCGGGTTGCTTCTGCATGGCAATGCGTACGTATTTGATTGCTTCGTCACAGTCGCGGCTTGACTGGCTCATGCGGTATTCGGCAAGGGCAATCTGGAATGCGGCATGAGCGGGAATCTGGCGCATGGAGATACTGCCGCCAATGGAGATG
>OMQX01000081.1 GCA_900313335.1 uncultured Prevotellaceae bacterium | reverse complement strand
TGCTGAAGAACAAGCAGCAGGCCGAAGGTCTTGTCACACGTACCGTTGAGCGCAAATTGGGTGTTGCAGCCAAGAGTGTAGTAAAGATCTCGGAGAAGACTGTCACCCTGGACGAATTCAATAAGGCTTTTCAAGAGGCATAAAATAACAAGTGGAACGTGAATAATGATTTCAGAAAATTTGCTACGGGCAAAGCCGGCATAAACGGCATGGTTCTGGATGACATCGTGTCTGTTCAGAACAAATACCTGAATCCATATATCCTGGAGGAGCGTCAGCTGAACGTAACACAGATGGACGTATTCAGCCGACTGATGATGGACCGTATTATCTTCCTGGGCACAGAGATTGATGACTATACGGCAAACACACTGCAGGCACAGCTTCTGTATCTGGACAGTGTGGATCCGGGCAAGGATATCAGCATATATATCAACTCGCCTGGCGGCAGTGTATATGCCGGACTGGGCATCTACGACACCATGCAGTTCATACAAAGTCCTGTTGCAACAATATGTACGGGTATGGCTGCAAGTATGGCTGCCGTGCTGCTGGTCAGCGGCGACGAAGGCAAACGCTCGGCATTAACACACAGCCGGGTAATGATACACCAGCCTCTTGGCGGCGCACATGGTCAGGCCTCGGATATCGAGATCACCGCACGCGAGATAATGAAACTTAAGAATGAACTGTACACAATCATAGCCAACCACAGTCACCAGCCGTTCGACAAGGTATGGGCTGACAGCGACCGTGACTACTGGATGACAGCAACAGAAGCCCAGGAGTATGGAATGATTGATCAGGTTCTTTCACGCAAGGGATAATGACGAAGAAGACTGTAAAATGCAATTTCTGCGGACTGTCGGAGGACGAGGTGCCATTGATGCTGAATAGCATAAATGGTGTCCATATATGCAGTTCGTGCGTCAAACAGGCATATAAGGTGTTGGAGCAGGAGGGATTGGTTTTGCCCTCCAAAACCTGTTCCACTCCCGTTGGAAACCTGAATTTGATGCTCCCGACAGAAATCAAGCAGAAGCTGGATGAATATGTCATCGGTCAGGACGAAGCCAAGATAGCCCTGGCGGTTGCCGTATACAATCACTACAAGCGATTGAATCAGAAAACAGAGGATAACGACGTAGAGATTGAAAAGAGCAACATTATCATGCTGGGCTCAACAGGTACAGGCAAGACTCTGCTTGCCCGGACTGTTGCAAGGCTGCTGGAGGTACCCTTTGCCATCGTTGATGCTACTGTCCTGACCGAAGCAGGATATGTAGGCGAGGATGTTGAAAGCATACTTACCCGTCTGCTACAGGCTGCAGACTATGACCAGGAAAAAGCCGAGCGCGGCATTGTCTTCATAGATGAGATTGACAAGATTGCGCGCAAGGGCGATAATCCCAGCATAACACGCGACGTAAGCGGCGAGGGAGTACAACAGGGTCTGCTGAAGCTTCTTGAAGGCAGCGTGGTCAATGTTCCGCCTAAAGGCGGGCGCAAGCATCCCGACCAGGATTATGTGCATCTTAACACACAAAACATCCTGTTTATCTGCGGCGGTGCATTCGAGGGTATAGAGCGTAAAATCGCACAGCGTCTGAACACACATACGGTAGGTTATAACAATGTCCAGACACGTCACAATCTGGACAGCCGCAACCTGATGCAGTACGTACAGCCTCAGGATTTGAGGAAATTCGGCTTGATCCCGGAACTGATAGGACGACTGCCGGTAGTAACATACCTGCATCCCCTGGACCGTGAGGCGCTGAGAAATATCCTGACGGAACCAAAGAACTCGCTGATAAGGCAACAGAAAAAACTGTTCAAGATGGATGGTGTGGAGCTGGATTTTACTGATGATGCCCTGGAAGCCATGGTTGACAAGGCTGTTGAACGCGGTCTGGGGGCTCGCGGACTGAGAGGTATTGTGGAGGCCGTCATGACAGATTTGCAGTTCAGCACTCCGGGAACAGACTGCAAAAAGATAAGCATCACGGGCGATTATGTACTTGAGCAATTGAAAAAAAGTGAAGTCCTATAACCTAAAACGCTGCCTCCGCAGCGTTTTTTTTGTTCCTTATATTTGGATAATTCATTCATTTTCTTTATCTTTGTAAACGTTCACCACTAGCAACAACCGCCACTATGGATAAAAAAGAACTCACGCAGAACCTGAAAAGGTACTTTGGCTTTGACTCTTTCAAGGGTCTGCAAGAGGATGTCATCTGCAACTTAATTGAAGGACACGACACTTTTGTCCTGATGCCCACAGGTGGAGGCAAAAGCCTGTGCTACCAGCTGCCGGCCCTGATGATGGAAGGGACGGCAATCGTTCTTTCCCCCCTGATTGCCCTGATGAAGAACCAGGTGGATGCGGTACGCCAGGTAAGCGAGGATGACGGAATTGCACATTACCTGAACTCCAGCTTGACACGCCAACAGGTAGAGGATGCGAAAAAAGATATTCAGGAAGGTCGCACAAAACTGCTCTACGTCGCTCCGGAATCACTTACCAAAGAGGAGACGAAGGATTTCCTGCGTGAAATAAAAATCAGCTTCTATGCAATTGACG
This sequence comes from uncultured Prevotellaceae bacterium, assembly GCA_900313335.1. Classification (GTDB taxonomy): domain Bacteria; phylum Bacteroidota; class Bacteroidia; order Bacteroidales; family Bacteroidaceae; genus Physcousia. The sequence continues at coordinate 10,102 of OMQX01000081.1, read as the reverse complement.
AGGCGCACTGTATAAGCGAATGGGGACATGATTTCCGACCGGAATACCGCAGGATCAGGCCCTTGATCAATGAGATCGGACGTGCACCTATCATTGCCTTGACTGCGACGGCCACCAACAAGGTCAGGCGCGACATCAAGAAAAACCTTGGCATATTACGTGCCAAGGACTACGTAAGTTCGTTCAACCGTCCCAACCTCTACTACGAGGTTCGCCCGAAGACAAAGGACATAGACAAGGACATTATACGCTATATCCTTCAAAACCCCGGCAAAAGCGGTATCATATACTGCCTGTCACGCAAAAAGGTCGAACAGTTGGCAGAAATACTGCAGGCCAACAATATAAATGCCAGAGCCTATCACGCGGGTATGGAGACAGCAGAGCGTAACCAGACCCAGGACGACTTTATCATGGAGCGTCTGGACGTAATCGTTGCCACGATTGCCTTTGGCATGGGTATTGACAAGCCTGACGTACGGTTTGTAATTCACTATGACATCCCAAAAAGCCTGGAAGGATATTACCAGGAGACAGGCCGTGCAGGTCGTGACGGAGGCGAAGGTGCGTGTATCGCATTCTACTCACCAAAGGACCTGGACAAGTTGCGGAAATTCATGGAAGGCAAGCCTGTAAGTGAGCAGGACATAGGCAACCAATTACTGGCAGAGACACGCGCATACGCAGAAACAAGCGTATGCCGCAGGAAAATGCTGCTACACTATTTTGGTGAGGAATACAATCAGGACAACTGTCATCATTGCGACAACTGCGCACGTTCACACGACAGTGTCGAAGGTTCACATGACCTGCTTATGGTTATGGAGACTATCCTGGGTGTAAAGGAGAAATTCAAGGTTGACCATATCATAGATATTGTAACGGGCAAGGAAACCGAGGAGGTAATCTCGCATTGCCATGAGCAGCTTAAGGGATTCAACCGCGGCAGCAATCACGACCGCCCATACTGGAGCGCCCTGATACGTCAGGCTATGCTGGAAGGCTACATTGAGAAAGAGGTCGAAAACTACGGACTGCTGAGAATAACCAAGAAGGGCAAGGCCTATCTGAAGGAGCCAAGCGTATTCTTCTTCCTACCCAATAATGAATTTGAGGATTATGAACCGGAACCCGAAGAAGAAGTAGGCGCGCTGGACGAGAACCTCATGAAGATGCTTGTAAAACTGAGACGGCAGCGCGCTCAGGATCTCGGAATACCTCCATATGTGATATTTCAGGAGAACTCCCTTAGCGCAATGGCGTCGACCTACCCTATCACCATAGAAGAACTGCAGAATATGCCAGGTGTTGGCAAGGGCAAGGCAATCCGCTATGGTAAGGAATTCTGTGAACTGATTGCCAAATACTGCGAGGAAAACGAGATAGAACGCCCACTGGACCTCAGAATACGTACAGTGGCAAGCCGCAGCAAGAACAAGATAAGCATTATCGAGAAAATTGACCGCAAGCTAATGCTGGACGATATCGCAAACAGCATGATGCTGGACATGGACGAGCTGCTGGATGAAATGGAGGCTATCGTAAGCAGTGGTACAAAACTGGACATCAACTACTATTTGGATGAGGTAATGGACGAAGATTACATGCTCGACATCTACGACTATTTCCACGACGAGTCCCAGACCGACGACCTGAAAACCGCCATGAAGGAACTTGGCCCAGACTATGATGAAAGAGACATCCGTCTGGTAAGGCTCAAGTTTATGTCCGAAATAGGTAATTAACAAATATACGGGAGTATATCTTAATTAACGCAAAAACACGCCATGATTATGACTGTTTTTGCGTTTTTTTTTATACTTTTGCGCACAAAAGAATATAATCAAACAGCAACTATGGCATCATTCATTGAAGACAAGATTGTGATGGAAGGCATCACCTTCGACGACGTATTGTTGATTCCCGGATACAGCGAGGTTCTGCCCCGCGAGGTATCTCTTTCAACCAAGTTCTCAAGAAACATTGACCTGAAGATTCCTTTTGTAACCGCTGCTATGGACACTGTTACAGAAGCACCTATGGCAATTGCAATTGCGCGCGAAGGCGGTATTGGAGTCATTCACAAAAACATGTCTATCGAGGAGCAGGCACGTCAGGTTGCTATCGTAAAGCGAGCTGAAAACGGAATGATCTACGATCCCGTAACTATCAAACGTGGCAGCACAGTTGCTGATGCCCTTGACCTGATGGCAGAGTATCACATTGGCGGCATACCAGTTGTGGATGATGAGAATCATCTGGTAGGTATTGTAACAAACCGCGACCTGCGCTTTGAGAAAAACATATCCCGCAAGATTGATGATGTCATGACCAGTGACAACCTGGTAACGACACACATTCAGACTGACCTGATGGCTGCAAGCGACATCCTGCAGGAGAACAAGATTGAGAAGCTGCCGGTTGTTGACGATGAAAACCATCTGATTGGACTGATTACATACAAGGACATCACGAAGGCCAAGGACAAGCCAATGGCTTGCAAGGACTCAAAAGGACGACTGCGTGTTGCTGCCGGTGTGGGTGTGACTGCCGATACGTTCCAACGTATGGAGGCATTGGTAAAGGCTGGTGTCGATGCTATTGTAATTGACACTGCTCATGGTCACAGTGCAGGTGTCATCGAGAAAGTCAGGGAGGCGAAGGCTGCATTCCCTGATGTTGACATAGTTGTCGGTAACATTGCTACTGGCGAGGCTGCAAGAATGCTGGTCGAGGCAGGTGCGGATGCAGTCAAGGTGGGAATCGGTCCCGGCTCCATTTGCACGACACGCGTAGTTGCCGGTGTCGGTGTTCCGCAGCTGAGTGCCGTATATGATGTGGCTTCGGCTCTTGCAGGTACAGGGGTTCCACTGATTGCAGACGGCGGACTGCGTTATTCAGGAGATGTAGTCAAGGCCCTTGCCGCTGGCGGCTATAGTGTTATGATAGGTTCTTTGGTAGCTGGTACCGAGGAGGCTCCTGGCGAGACAATCCTTTTCAACGGACGTAAATTCAAGGCATACCGCGGAATGGGATCCCTGGAGGCTATGGAAAAGGGAAGTGCAGACCGTTATTTCCAAGGCGGTGTCAAGGAAACCAAGAAACTGGTTCCTGAAGGAATTGCCGGCCGTGTTCCCTACAAAGGTACCGTACAGGAGGTTATTTACCAGTTGGTTGGCGGCTTACGCAGCGGAATGGGCTATTGTGGAGCAAAAGACATTCTTGCCCTGCATGATGCCAAGTTTACCCGCATTACGAATGCAGGAATGCTGGAGAGCCACCCGCACGAGGTAATTATCACAAGCGAAGCACCTAATTACAGCCGTCCACAGTAATAACTGACCATTCATAATTCACAATTGAGATGAAACGCAAAGGATTAGTATTTGTCTTTTTATCATTCATAATCTCGACATTCGCACAGAACGACGATCCCGTTGTAATGACAATCGGTGGTGAACCTGTTTCACGCAGTGAGTTCGAATATAACTACAACAAGAACAATACTGATGCAGTAGTTGACAAGAAATCCGTGGCAGAATATGTAGACATGTTTGCCGTGTACAAAATGAAGGTCAGGGCTGCGATGGATGCACACATGGACACGGTCAGCTCCTACCTGAGAGAGTTTCACCAATATCGTGACCAGCAAATCCGCCCGCTGCTTGTCAGCGACGAGATGGTAGATGCCGAATGCCGCAAATACTACGATGACATGAAGCAGGCAATGGGCGGGAAACAGCTTTTGAAACCTGCGCACATCTTTGTCCTGCTTAAACAAAAGGCCAGTGCAGCAGAGCAGGATGCTGCAAAGGCTCGTATCGACAGCATTTACAACGTACTGACAAACGGCGGCGATTTTCAGGAACTGGCACGCACATGCAGCGATGACAAGCAGACAGGAATCAACGGTGGAGAGTTGCCATGGGTAGGTCCAGGCCAATTGCTGAAGGAATTCGAGGATGTCGCATATTCGTTGAACGTAGGACAGGTCAGTGCTCCCTTTCTGAGCACAGTAGGCTACCACATCGTAAAAATGACGGACCGCAAGGATCTGGAACCGTTCGACACACTGCATGCACAAATTCACCGCTTCATTGAAAGCCGCGGTGTGCGTATGCAGCTATCCCAACAGATTGTAGATTCCCTTAGCCATGCTGCACAGGGAGAAATGACAGGACCTGAAATATCTTGTCCAGGAATACCACGACGGCCTGCTGTACTATGATATCTGCAACAACAACATCTGGGAACCGGCCAAGACGGATACCCTGGGATTGGACAGGTATTTCAGGCAGAACAAGAAGAAATACGCCTGGGACAAGCCGCATTTCTACGGAATGGTATTCTACTGCAAGAATGCAAAGGATGTGAATGCCGTAAAGAAAGCGACAAAGGGGTTAAGCGAGGACAAGTGGATCGGTTTTATCCGCGACAAGTTCAACAAAGACTCTGTAACCGTAAAAATGGACAAGCGCCTGTTTGCCAAAGGTGACAACAGGATTGCCGACAAACTGATCTTCAAGATAAAAGGTCAGGAGGCGAAGACCCCTGCCGGCTACCCCTATGCCGGTTTTGTAGGCAGGATGCTAAAAAAAGGGCCTGCAAAATGGACAGATATCTCACAGAAAGTCATTCAGGACCTTCAGGACGAGAGAATGAAGGAGTTTGTAGAGGAACTGCGAAAGAAATATCCCGTCGTTGTTAATGAAGACGTGCTGAACACGGTGAACAACCATTGATATGAAAAAACTACTTATACTGGCATTAGTAACAATCTGTGCGCAACACCTATATGCACAGAATCACACTGTTGATGAAGTTATATGGGTTGTTGGCGATGAAGCCATCCTGCGCTCGGACGTTGAACGAATGCGCACTATCTACGGAAACGAAATCAAAGGAAATCCGTATTGCGTAATACCCGAACAACTGGCTATCCAGAAACTGTTCCTGCATCAGGCTGCAATCGACAGTGTCAGCGTCAGCGACGGTGATGTTGCCCCATACGTTGAACAGGACATCAACGAGAAGGTAATGATGGCAGGCAGCAAGGAAAAACTGGAGGAATACATGCGCATGCCCATGAGTCAGATCCGTGAGGAACTGTTTGAGCAATATAAAAACGAGATGACTGCCCGGCAGATGAAGCAGAAAATAACTGCCGGCATCAAGATAACCCCTGCAGAGGTACGGCGATATTTCAGGGATCTACCCCAAGACTCCCTGCCATTCATCCCGACACAGGTGGAGGTTCAGATCCTGACCCGACACCCCCGCATCCGTCGCGAAGAAATTGAACGTGTCAAGGAACAGCTGCGCGGATGGTCAGAGCGTATCCAGGCAGGCACAACCAGTTTTTCTGCTCTGGCACGTATGTTCAGCAAGGACGAAGGAAGTGCCCGCATGGGTGGTGAATTGGAGTATTACGGACGCACCCAGCTGGATCCGGCCTTTGCAAATGTAGCATTTTCGCTTACAGACCCAAAGAAAGTCAGCAAAGTCGTTCAGAGTGAATACGGCTACCACATAATACAGCTGATTGACAAACGCGGCGATAAGATCAAGGTGCGCCACATACTGCGTCGTCCCGAGGTTGACCCAAAGGATATTGAAGCCTGCATGTCGCGTCTGGACTCCATCGCAACAGACATCAAGGAGAACAAGTTTACCTTCGAGGTTGGAGCCCAGGAACTGTCCGACGACAAGGACTCACGCAACAACAATGGTATCATGACCAACCTCAACAAAGAAACAGGTGTTGCGACAACCCGTTTTGAGATGGGTGATTTACCAAGTGAAATTGCCAGGATGGTGGATAAGATGGAGATCGGTGAGATTTCGCAGGCCTTTACAATGACAGACAAGCACGGTATGGAGACATGTGCCATCATCAAGCTAAAAAACCGCATCCCCGCACACCGTGCATCCATTACCGAGGATTTCCAGATCCTAAAGGGAACCGTGGAGGCCAAGAAAAGTGAGGAGATGATTCAGCAGTGGATCAAAGACAAGCAGAAAAGCACCTACGTCCGCATTAACGAGGACTGGCGCAACTGCGATTTCACTTATCCCGGATGGGCTAAATAACCTTGAAGAAATCCCTGTTCATCATACTGATAACGTTCGGTATCATATGGGGTACCCATGCCGACAACAGAGTGTACTTGCTGCACTCTGATGTGCTGTATTTTGACAACGCAAAGAATCGTGACGCACAGTTCCTTGTCGGACATGTACAGTTCAAGCACGACAATGCATTGATGTATTGCGACAGCGCCCTGTTCTACGAGGCATCCAACAGTTTCGATGCCTATGGGCATGTACGTCTGGTACAAGGGGATACACTGAATCTGGTTGGCGACGTACTCCACTACAACGGTTTGGAAAAACTTGCACGCGTGCGGCACAATGTAGTGCTTACACACCGTACGACCAAGGTTTATACCGACTCCATGGACTATGACAGGCTCTATAACATCGGATATTTCTTCGAAGGAGGGCACCTGGTTGACACTAACAATGACCTGACATCAGACTGGGGAGAATATAGCCCGAACACACGCGAGGCCGTATTTAACTACAACGTCAGGATGGTAACTCCGCCACCACCGAAAAAGGCCGAGACCATATTGCTGACAGATACCCTTCATTATGACACACGCACCGGTATCGGCCATGCTACCGGCCCCAGTACCATTGACAATGGAACATGCCACATATACACAATGTCGGCATTCATGAATTCCAAGGATAACAGCCTGACACTTTTTGACCGGAGCGAATTAAACAATAACGGAAAGAAACTGATTGGCGACAAGGTAATATGGAATAGCACCGACTCCATTGGCGAGGCATTCGGTAACGTGCGCTACACAGATGTCGTGAACAAGAACACGATGACCGGCGGTTACTGCTACTACAACGAAAAGACAGGCTATAGCATGGGCACCGACTCTGCTCAAATCCTGGATTATTCCCAGGGCAAGGACACGATGTACCTGCATGGTGACACAATCAAGCTGTTCACATATCACATAAAGACAGACTCCGCCTACCGCACCATGCATACCTACCACAAGGTGCGCATGTTCCGTGAAGACCTGCAGGGTGTATGCGATTCACTGGTCTATAACAAGAAGACATTGCAGATGACCATGTACCGCGATCCTGTGGTATGGAGCAAGAACCAGCAGATTCTGGGCGAGGAGATAATAGCCTTCCTGAACGACAGCACGGTAGACAGCATACAGGTTCTGAGGCAAACACTGTTGTGCGAGAGACTGGACAGCATGCATTACAACCAGATCTCGGGGCACGAGATGCACTCGTATTTCGACAAGGGCAAGATTAAAAGCTCGCACACCATAGGCAACGTCTACGTAAAATACTATCCCTTGGATTCCGACAGCCTGATGATTGGACTGAACCATTGCGAAAGTACCGAGATGAAGATGTTTATGGGTGATGACCAGAAAGTGAAGCGCATCTGGATGCCGGCAGCGACAGGAACGCTATACCCCATTTTCAAGATACCTCCCAAACAAAGGTTCCTGGACAATTTCACATGGTTTGACTACATGCGTCCAAAGAATCCTGCAGACATATTCAACTGGCGGGGAAAGACAAAAGGTACAGAATTAAAGGAGAGCAAGCAGCGCAAGGCGCCATTGCAACAACTGAACACAATAAGGAAAGACAAAGACAATGGGACTGTTCAAGACAAGGGAACCAAGGAAGTTCCGCAGAGTCAGCATCTACACTGATGCACGGAAAGATAAACTGGAAAAACTGGTGAACGACGTTCGTCGGGAACAGGGCGAGATTCCTGAAGAGAAAATAGATTATACGCATGACCGTTTCAAGGGCAAGTTCTCGGAATTTACCCCACGCGCAAAGAGATATGCCGACAATACACGCAGCCGTCTGACATGGCCCATTGCCCTGATTGCAATAATCATCCTGATTATGATCTGGCATTTCCTGCAGACAGGTAACGTTCATCTGTAACATAAAAAGACACGACACACAATATATGGATATTATACATATTCTGCCCCAGGCAGTCTCAAACCAACTCTCGGCCGAAGAACTTATCCAGCGCCCGTCCTCTGTAATCAAGGAGCTTATGGAGAATGCACTGGATGCAGGTGCCAGCTGCATAGATGTGTATATATCCAATGCCGGCTTGAACAGCATCCAGGTACTGGATAACGGCAAAGGCATGAGCAGCAACGATGCACGGCTTGCATTCGAGCGCCATGCAACCAGCAAGATAAACGGCATAAACGATCTCACCACGCTGCATACAATGGGTTTCCGCGGTGTTGCCCTGTCAAGCATTGCAGCAGTGTCAGAGGTAACCATGCAGACCTGCACACCCGACAGCGAGGTAGGAACACGTGTCGACTTTGCAGGCGGCGAATTTAAGGCTCAGGAACCATGCATGTGTCAGGTCGGTACGAATATTGACGTCAAGAACCTGTTCTACAATGCCGGCAACAAGCGCCGTTTCCTGAAATCCAACATCACCGAACTCCGCAATATCAAGGAGGAATTCCTGCACATCGCCCTTGTAAATCCGTCAGTAAACTTCACACTGACCAGTGACGGGAACCAGATATGGAACCTGCAGGCAACGCAAAGTGCACGGCAGAGAATAAGGGATCTGTTCTCCAAATCACTAAGCGAAAAGCTGCTGGAGGTAGATGTTGACTCGAATATTGCACGCATTACCGGTTTTGTAGGTCGCCCCGAATCTGCCGTAAAGGCCAGACCACAGCAATATCTGTTCGTCAACGGCAGGTTTATGCGTCACGCATATTTCAGCAAGGCTGTACAGGAAGCCTTTGACCGCCTTATACCTGCAGGCGAACAGGTGCCGTTCTTCCTGTTCCTACAAGTTGACCCTGCAGAAATCGACGTAAACCTCAGCCCCACAAAGACCGAGATCAAGTTTAATAACGACTCGGACATTTTTCGTCTGATTCTTGTCGGAATCAAGGAAGCACTGGGAAAATTCAATGCAGTTCCCAACATCGATTTCACAAAAGCACAGAACTTTGAGATTCCAGTATATAACAGCGCCCCGAAACATGTATCCACTCCTGCCGTTAAAGTAGACTCGGATTACAATCCGTTCAAGACGACCGCATCCGCAAAGGACTGGACCAGACTATACGATGACCTGTTAAGCCAAACCCCTGAGAAGGACATGAAAGTAACCGAGGATTTATTTTTCGGGAATGCAGGCGACTACGAGGAAGAGATAAGTACGCATTATTACCAGTACAAGGGACAGTACATTGTCGTAGCTGCGCGCTCGGGGCTTATGATTATCGACCAGCACCGCGCACACATACGCATATTATATGACAAATACGTCAGTCAGATGAAGGATCAACAGGCACCTGCCCAGGGATGTCTGTTTCCCGAGCTGATAGAACTCACTGCACAAGAGCAGGAACTGATGGAAACCATACTGCCGGATATGCAGCACCTGGGGTTTGACATAGTATCATTGGGAGCAGGAAGCTACTCAATCAACGGCATACCCGCAGATGTAGACATTACATCGGCAAGGAAAATCATACAGGAGATGCTCAACAGCCTGCAAGACGGAGTAGAAAAGGATGCTGATGAATACAAAAGCAAGATTGCCCTCGCCATGGCACAGCAAACCAGCATAGTCTCCGGACAGGTCCTCAGTGACGTGGAAATGGACAACCTGATGTCGTCGTTACTGCAAAGTTCCAACCCTAATCTAACCCCGAACGGAAAGACAATAATCAAGATTATAACGGACTACGAACTGGCAAAATTGTTTAACTAACCCCCCCTTGTAATACAAAAACACCATGTACCATGTGTTAAAAGTACATTTTTAATGTTTTTTTTGCAAAAAACTACAAATCGGTTAAAATATATTTCATATCTTTGCACAGCGAAATAAGTAAAACTAATTAATTAAATAACCACTCAATTAAAATTCGGTATTATGAAAAAGTATTTTTTGTTGCTGCTCGTTGCCGGTATGACTATCTCTGCAACAGCACAGGAGACAACTACAGAGATCCCTACAAAGAAACACCGCGTTGTAACT
>OMQX01000080.1:6906-7551 GCA_900313335.1 uncultured Prevotellaceae bacterium | reverse complement strand
CTTCTGGGGTTATGGTATGGGTCCAGGATACAAGAAACTCTCCCGCATTACTCCATACATGCTGCTGGGTTTCGGACTGACATTGGGAATTACTCCAGACGGAAACTGCTTTGGCGTGAATTTTCCTGTCGGCGGAGGTATTAAATATAAAATAAAGCCGCGTCTGAATCTTGCGTTCGAATGGTCCGTCCATTTCAGTACCACAGACAAACTGGACGGGCTTTCAGATCCCTACTTCATCAATAGTTCGGGAATTAAGAACAAGGATGCGTACAGTTTTTTCATGCTGTCACTATCATACGACATAAGTCCTAAACTGAGAAAATGCAACAATTAGATTATAACCGCATTCCGGCTCATGTAGCCATGATAATGGACGGCAACGGCCGTTGGGCAAAAGCCAAGGGTCTGCCACGTACTGCAGGTCACGTAGAGGGTGTTGCCAAGGTAAAGCAGATAACCGAGGAGGCTGCACGCCTTGGCATAAAGTACCTGACCGTATATGCCTTCAGCACCGAGAACTGGAATCGCCCGACTCCAGAGGTAGAGGCACTCATGAATCTAATCCTTACCAATCTGGAGGAAGAAATATTTATGAAGAATAATGTGCGTTTCCGCATGGTCGGTGACATGAGCCGACTTTCA
>OMQX01000080.1:0-6875 GCA_900313335.1 uncultured Prevotellaceae bacterium | reverse complement strand
CTATGGTCATTGCCCTCAGCTATAGCAGCCGCTGGGAAATAACACGTGCTGCACGACTGATTGCCCAGGAGGTTCAGGACGGCACGCTGAGAGCGGTGGATATCGATGAGGAATGCATCTCGCGTCACCTGGCCACCGATTTCATGCCGGATCCGGATCTGTTGATACGTACAGGCGGAGAATTGCGAATCAGTAACTATCTGCTATGGCAGTGTGCATACACCGAATTCTACTTCACAGACGAATTCTGGCCGGATTTCACCGTGGCATCCCTGCATCGCGCCATTGTCGATTATCAGCAGAGGCAGCGCCGTTTTGGCAAAACTGGAGAACAAGTAACAGATGAAGAATAAGATACACTATATTGTTCTTGCAACCATCATGTGGTTGGTTGCTGTACCTCTTATGGCACAGTATGCCGACAAGGACACTACTGTTGCAATCGACTATAGCCGTACCCCGCGCCGTGTTGCGGTCAAGCACATGACCGTGGAGGGTATTCCCAACTATGATGAAAGCTTGTTGATACGACTGTCGGGAATTTCGGTTGGAGACTATATCTCTGTTCCTGGAGAAGAGATTACGAAAGCGATCAAGCGCTATTGGAAGAATGGACTGTTTCTAACGTATCCGTTGCCGTAGACTCTATCGTCCGTGATTCTGCCTACCTGCATATTCGCCTGACACCACGCCCGCGAATATCGCAGATAAACTACAACGGTGTGCGCAAGAGTGAGAAGAGCGACCTGCAGGATAAACTGGGCCTGCTGAAGGATAATCAGTTGACTCCTAATATGATAGACCGGGCCAAGATTTTGGCAAAGCGCTATTTTGACGAGAAGGGTTTCAAGAATGCCGAGGTAGAGATTCTCCGTCACGATGACCCCGCTGCCCCGGACAAGGTTATCGTGGATGTCAATATCGACAAGAAGGGCAAAATTGTTATTCGCAAAATAGACTTGATAGGTAATACCGTAATTAAAAACAGCAAGCTGAAAGGCGGCTGGTTCTCCAAGGGCGTTTTCAAGACTATACGCGAGAAGCGCGGTATCCGCAACTGGTTCCGCAAGCACAAATTTATTGATGCAAAGTATCAGGAAGCAAAGAACAACCTGCAGGACTACTATGCCGAGCTTGGCTATCGTGATGCCCTTATCGTCGCTGATACGGTTAAGAGTGTCAGTGACAAGTATGTTGACATAAAGATATACGTTGAGGAAGGTCAGAAATACTATCTGCGTGACATAAACTGGGTCGGCAACACCGTTTACAATACAAATGTGCTGAATCAGATCCTCAATATGAAGAAAGGCGATGTCTATAACCAGACACTGTTGCGCAAGCGTCTTACATCTGACGATGATGCAGTAGGCAACCTATATTACAACAATGGCTATGTCTTCTATCAACTGGATCCTGTCGAGGTCAATATTGTTGAGGATAGCATAGATTTGGAGATGCGCATCAGCGAAGGTCCACAAGCACGTATCAGCCATGTAAAGATTACCGGTAACGACCGTGTGTACGAGAATGTTGTCCGTCGTGAGTTGAGAAACAAGCCTGGTGACCTGTTCTCAAAGGAAGCTCTTGAGCGTTCGTATCGTGAAATTGGGTCGATGGGTCATTTCAACCCCGAAAGCATCAAGTATGACATACAGCCCGATCGTGCCAACGGTACCGTGGATCTTGGTTGGGGACTGGAACCCAAGAGTAACGACCAAATCGAATTCTCTCTCGGTTATGGACAGACAGGTGTTATAGGTAAGATAGGTCTGAAATTTGCCAATTTCTGTCTGGCCAACCTGTTTAAAAAGGGTGGAATGCGCCGAGGCGTAATGCCGCAGGGCAATGGTGAGACCTTCAGTATCAGTGCGCAGACAAATGGTTCGTATTATCAGCAGTACGCTATATCGTACATGAATCCGTGGTTTGGTGGTAAGCGTCCTAATACCTTCAGCTTCAATGCATTCTACTATAAGCAGACAGATGTAAGCGACAATTACTATAACACGGCATACTACAATAACTACTATAATAACTATGGTTATGGCTACGGCGGTTACGGTTATGGCAACTATTACGACAATTACTACGACCCCGACAAGTATATCCAGCAGTTTGGCTTCTCGGTAGGCTGGGGCAAGCGCCTCAGGTGGCCGGATGACTATTTCCAGTTCAGCATGGACCTTTCGTATACCCGTTATATGATGAAGGACTGGGCGTATTTCTCGCTTATGACCAACGGAAACTGTAACGATCTGGCATTAAGGTTTATGCTGTCCCGTAATAGCACTGATAATCAGATTTATCCTCGTCGCGGTTCGGAAATCCAATTGTCCGTGGCATTGACTCCACCGTTCTCTTTGTGGGATGGTAAGGATTATGAGAATTTGGCTAACGATCCTACAAGTCCTACATACCAGAAGGAGATGCAGCAAAAATATCAGTGGATTGAGTATCACAAGTGGAAATTCAAGGCACGCACATTCCATGCTCTGAGCAGTTCCAGCAAATGTTTCGTATTCATGACACGTGCTGAGATTGGTCTGCTGGGACATTACAACAAGTACAAGAAATCTCCGTTCCAGACATATTACATGGGTGGTGACGGTACGACAGGTTCGGGCAGTATATACAGTACCGAGACCATAGGCTTGCGAGGTTACGACAACGGCTCCCTCACTCCAAACGGACAGATGGGCTATGCATACGCACGATTCAGTGCAGAACTGCGTTACCCGTTCATACTGGGTGCAAGTACCAATCTCTATGGTCTAGTATTTGCCGAAGCTGGCAATGCCTGGACGGATATAGGCAAATTCAATCCATTTGACCTGAAGAAATCAATGGGTGTAGGTGCCCGAATCTACCTCCCTATGGTTGGAATGATAGGTATTGACTGGGCATATGGTTTTGACAAGATTCAGAATTCGACGTCATTCTCCGGGAGTCACTTCCATTTCATACTTGGTCAGGAATTCTAATAGGATAATCCCTATGAGGTTTAGTAAAAACACTTTTCGCTATTGCGATGCTCGACATACATTTGCATTAGTTAAAATCTAAAAATGTAGAACATTATGAAAAAGATTCTTTTTGCTTTGGTTGCCATGTTGGCAGTGACAGGTTCCGCAAGTGCACAGAAATATGCCCTGGTCGACATGGAATATATTTTGAAGAACATTCCTGCGTACGAACGTGCAGGAGAGCAGTTGAACCAGGTCTCTCGCAAATGGCAGGCCGAGGTAGATGCTATACAGCAGGAAGCACAGACAATGTACAAGAACTACCAGAATGAGGCCGTTTTCCTCAGTGATGAGCAGAAAGTCAAGCGCGAGGAAGCCGTTATTGCCAAGGAGAAGGAGGCAAGCGAACTGAAGAAGAAATACTTCGGTCCCGAGGGTGAACTCTTCAAGAAGCGTGAATCGCTTATGACTCCCATACAGGATGAAATTTACAATGCCATCAAGGATATAGCCGACCAGAAGGGTTACAGCATGGTTCTGGACCGAGCATCGGACAATGGCATAATATATGCCTCGCCCAAAATTGATATATCGAACGAGGTTCTGTCCAAACTGGGATATAATTGATTACGGAAATTACGTTAACGGATAACGAAATAATAACTATAACTAATTAAAACAATGAAGAAAATTCTTTTGGCCATCATGTTGATGGCACCAATGAGCATGATGGCTCAGAAATTTGCGCACTTTGACCTGAGTCAGATTGTTCCAAACATGAAGGAGTACACAACTGCCCAGAGTGAACTCGAGAATATGCAGAAGCAGTATGAGGCAGATCTCAAGCTCATGCAGGACGAATTGCAGAAGAAGAGTGAGGAGTTGCAGAAGGAAGGTCCAAAACTTGTCGAGAATATCCGTGCTCGTCGCGAGCAGGAACTCAACGACCTGTACCAGCGTTATCAGCAGAGCTATCAGGACAGCCAGCAGGCTCTGCAGAAAGCCACTCAGGAGAAACTCGGTGCAATCACAGAGAAGGTTATGGCTGCTGTGAAGAAACTGGGCGAGGCAGGTGGATACATCTACGTTGTTGACACAAGCACCGGTTCCATCCCATTTGTAAATACAACACTCAGTACAGACATTACCGCTCAGATCAAGAAAGAAGTCGGTGTACAGTAATAAAAAAATGATTGTAAGAAAAACATTACGCAGCATTGTCTGCATATTTTCAATCCTTGCATGCAGCATAATAGCTCAGGCCCAGACTCCATTACGTCTGGCTTGCCTGAGCCATAATGCTGTAATGCAGCGCATGACCCAGTATCATGAGGCTCAGAAGAGCCTAAAAGCCCTGCGTTCACAGTACGAGGCCGAAGCCAAGCGAAGTGAGGAGGATTTCCAGCGTAAGTTCGTTGAATTCATGGACGGACAGAAGGATTTCCCTGAGACCATCCTGCTTAAGCGTCAAAATGAACTTCAGAACATGCTCGAGAGCAATGCCAAGTTCCGGCTCAAGGTCCAGGATTTGCTTGCCAAGGCAGAGAAGGACCTTATGGGCGATGTTAAGGCTGTGCTTGTTGAGGCAGTGCAGGCCGTTGCAACAGAAGAAGGATATGGTCTGGTACTTAATACCGATGGTGACTCTGTTTCGTTCATTGCCGACGGTGTAGCCACTGATATCACAAACAAGGTCTTGCGCAAACTGGATATTGCTCCTGTTGACTAATGTCGCCAATAGGAATCTTTGACAGCGGATACGGCGGTCTGACCATTCTGCGTCAGATACGCCAGTTAATGCCCCAATATGACTACGTATATCTGGGAGACAACGCTCGTGCTCCCTATGGAACACGCAGTTTCGAGGTTGTTTACGAATTCACCCTTCAGGCAGTCAGGAGGCTTTTTGACATGGGCTGCCCCCTCGTAATCCTCGGTTGCAATACAGCATCTGCCAAAGCGCTGCGCAGCATCCAACAGATTGACCTGCCAAAAATAGATCCTACCAGACGTGTATTGGGTGTTATACGTCCTACGGCGGAGATTATAGGCAAGATCAGTAAAACACGCCATGTGGGCATATTTGCTACTCCAGGTACAATTCGCAGCCGTACATACGAACTGGAGATAGCCAAACTATTTCCAGACATAAAAGTCACAGGTATCGCCTGTCCCATGTGGGTGTCACTCGTCGAAAACCGCGAATTTGCCAGCCCTGGTGCTGATTATTTCGTAAAGAAACGCATCGACGACATGCTTGCAGCAGACCCTGATATTGATGCCGTGATTCTGGGGTGTACGCACTATCCATTGCTGATGGACAAAATTCGTGCTTATATGCCTGAAGGAATAGAAATAATCCCCCAGGGCAATTATGTTGCGCACAGTTTGAAAGACTATTTCGTAAACCATCCCGAGATGCAGCAGCGCATCAGTTTGGGAGGTACGGTATCTTTCTATACCACGGAATATCCCGAACAGTTCAACGAAAGTGCCTCTATTTTCCTTGATGAGCCAGTCGAGGCACACAGGATCACGTTATCCTAAATCCTTCATAATATCTGCAGGTGGAAGGCCTGCATCAAGCTTTGCCTTCATCATATCCATATATGGTGCGACATGCGTAAAGAAAGCTACGTATCCAGGGCACAGATAGTTTATTCCAGCTTCACCATCCTCTTTTTTTACAAAGCGGTTGCGCGGGCATTCTCCGTAACAGGTAAATTTCCATTCACATTGTTTGCACTTTCGGGCAAGACCTTCTGTCTTCATTTTTGCAAATGTCTGTTGTCGTTCGCTATCCATCATGTCCAGAATACTGCGGTTACGGATGTTTCCCAGTTTATATTCCGGGAATACGAAATGGTCACAACAATAAACATCTCCGTTGTATTCCATTACTGCTGCATGCCCACACCAATTGGACAATGAGCATAAACCCGGTGTAACCCCCATCCAGTTGGCCAATGTCGCATCAAATATCTGTACGAACATTTCGCCGATATCATTTCTGACCCATTCGTCAAATATTGTATTCAGGAATTTGCCCCAGGTATCAGGTGTGACACTGAACGGTGCCATAGGACAGTCTTGTGCGTCAAGCAGGTGTGCCAGATGCCTGCCGTCCTCGTGACGACGAATGCGTTCAACTACCGGTGTAAACTGTAGATACCTGCAGCCCAGCCGATCGCGAAAGAAACGATAGAATTCCAATGGTGATGCAGCAGTAATGTCATTAACTACTGCCATGGCATTCCATTCCACGTCGTATTTGTTCAGCAGTCGTATTCCCTCCATAACCTTTGCCCATGTAGGCTGTCCCCCGCGACGGCGGCGATATGCATCGTGCATATGCTCGGGACCGTCGATGCTTATACCCACTAACCACCCCTCATCATGCAGGAAACGGCACCATTCAGGTGTAAGCAATGTACCGTTGGTCTGCAGGCAATTGATTACATTTCGCCCACCAGAATATTCACGCTGCCATTTAACGACTTTTCTGTAATACTCCAGTGGACGCATCAGCGGCTCACCCCCGTGCCAGGTGAAATTTACCTCCGTTGTATACTGACTCTGGATATATTCACGGATATAAACCTCCGTCAATTCGTCCGTCATTATATGTTGCACCCCTTGCGGATAAAGGTTCAGTTTCTCCAGATAATAGCAATAGTCACATGCCAGGTTGCAATGTGCCCCAGCAGGCTTCGGCATCAGGTACAGCGGCCGCGAAAAAGGAAATGCAGTATTCATTGTCTATGATAATGGTATGCAAATATAGCGAATAAAAAGAAAAGCACCTCGTAATGATGTGACCCCGAAAAGTTGGACGATTAATTAAATATTAATTATTTATCTCTCTATAGTAGTGAGCTCGGTATATAGCCGGGCTCATTCCTTTTAATC
>OMQX01000007.1 GCA_900313335.1 uncultured Prevotellaceae bacterium | reverse complement strand
GAATGGACAAACTCCTCGACCTTTTCCGGTATTGCAGCCCCCGCCGTCGGGAAGAAATGCGCACGCTCCAGTCCCAGCTCCTTCTTGAGCAATGCAATGACCGTCTTTTCGTAAAATGCATATTTCACACGCAATGGCACAGGCGGCAGCAAACCCTTCATACGGTACTTCACATTGCACAGGTAACCCACCTCCAGGGCATCCTGCAACAGACGCCTTTGCATTGGCGAGCTCTTTTCAATCCGCTCCTGAACACCGGCATAGACCTTTTCCCAGAAACGCGGTACGGCACACATACACGTGGGATGCACCTCGCGCATCGACTGCAGCACATCCTCGGGATGCTGGTTGATAGCCAAAGTACAACCGTTGGCAATGCACAGGTAAGCCCATCCGCGCTCGAATACATGCGTGAACGGAAGGAAATTAAGGATAACGTCCGTATCCGTCAGCGGCAATACACCCTCGTGCGCCTTTATCGCACTCGTGTACATCAGGTGCGTCAGCATTACACCCTTGGACAAGCCCGTAGTACCACTCGTGTACAGTATGTTAGCCAAATCATCCGATACAACTGCCGCCGTACGGCGCTGCACCTCCATCTGATTGGGAAGCCCACAGCCAAGATCCAGGAATTCATCGAAATATATGCTCACCTGATCCTCCGGATTCTTGACAACATTACGGTCGAATATTATCAGCTTCTCCAGCTTGGAGCCCATCTTCAGCACACGGAACGCCGTATCATACTGATACTGCTCCCCCACGAACATGATACGTATGCTGGCATCGCTCACCATATACTTGACCTGCATCTCGCTGCTGGTCGCATAGAAAGGAATCGTCACCGCCCTGATACCATACGCGCCAAAATCCACAAACATACCCTCGGGCATGTTCTGCGAGAATACAGCCATATTCTCCTGCTCCCCCACTCCCAATGCAAGCATCGCATTCGATGTCTGGTACACACGTTGGGAAAAAGTATTCCAGGAGATATCCCTCCACTCTTGGCTGGAATCATCCCTATAACGCATGGCCACCCTGTTGCCGTAACGGCGGGCCTGGTCATGTATCAGCACAGGTAACGGACTTTTGTTCAGCATAATATATCCTTAATTCACGCACAAAGATAGTATTTTCTTCGCGCTCAAGCAAAAAATACACCGAAAATATTCCATATACCACCCTCGCCTATGCTTCGCTACAACAAGCTATCACCCTCGCCATTTGTTCGGTATATGTCCGGTATATGTTCGGTATATGTTCGGTTTAATACCGGACAAATAGCGCACATATACCTGTGAAATAGTGTACAAGTACTGAACAACAACAAAAGCATCACCGAAGGTGAAGCGAAGTTACTAGCCCACAACTAAAGAGAACCTCAGACCCAAGGCTCTTGCTATAAGCATAAAAGTCGAGAGTTGCATGTCTGTCTTACCCTGTTCCAGAGAAGATATGTATTCGCGCTTTTTACCAATACGCTCGCCCAGTTCCTGCTGAGTCAATTTCTGACGCTTACGCTCGTCACGTAGCAACTCAGCATAATACCAAGCCTCGGCCTTCGCTTGAAACTCCCTGCGTGAGGGTGAACCCTCAGGACCGTATTTCTCTGTCAGACGGTCGTCAATCTGTGGCAGCCTTGCCCACTTTTCTTCACTAATCCTTATCATAAACTATCCTCCCATTCTTTTAATATACGTTCTGCCTTCTTGATCTCTGCATGATACTGCTTCGAACTCTTTTCAACAAAAGAGTTAAGCAACACCATACGATGACACTCCATAAAATTATCCGCGTCAATGGCGAATATCACGGTGCGATACTCATTATTACCAACAGATACACGCATTTCATAGAACTCTGTTTTCTCCAGGCGCTTGACAAACTTTGTACTAACCACGTACTTTGTCAACATTATTTCGAATACATAATCATATTTGTCCTTTATCTTCTGAGGCAAGTTCCGATAGTATTCGTCAAACTCCTTCGTATATGTTGCAGTTCTAATTCTGTCGTTCATGCCACAAAAGTAATATATTTATTCCAAATATAAATATTTTTGGAAGGAAAAACATACTTTTTATCATAAAAATAATTCAAAACGACCCGCACACAAAATTAGATAATGGATGCAAACATTTTTATTGCAACAATTTTGATGTTTACAAACATTATTCTTTCCATAAGTCCTATTTTATAAGCCCACTCAGTTATTTGGATTTTTCATCATTCTTTAAACCCAAGCAGAAATACAAAAAACAATGCGGTAACAAGATGTTTGTAAGCATTCGATAAACTACAGGTGGTAATACCACTATACTATAGCAACAGCAGCTACAATCACATTCGACTGCAGCTGCTGTTGTTTCTGTATAGTTCTCAGGGCTCGCTAACCGCTAACCGTTAACACTAACAATCATCACCACGCATTATACCGCATATAAAAACACGTAATACGGCGTATGTAATTATTCTCTCGACGTGAGAATAATTTCTTTCGACGTAAGAATATATTCTCTCGACGTGATAATTTATTCTCACGTCGAGAGAATAGTTTAGAATGCCGTAACAAAATGTTTTATTCCCAGGAAAAAATACTTTTGTAAGCAGGGTTAAGCAGTTAGTTATAAGAAACTAACTTAGAACATATCAAAATTCTTACTTACTTAACTTACTATTTAGGGTGTTCTAATAAAAACAAAATAAGGCTGGCGTTATTGCCAGCCTTATTGTCGCTATATCAACTCCCTATGGGTGAGGCTCATTACCACGCATTGTCCCAGATGGAACCGCCGTTGTTGTCTTCCCTAGCAAGTCCAAAATCATCATTATTGTCATCACTTAATTCTATTTCCTTTTCGTTATTGACAATGACAGACCCTTGCATTAGATAAGAATGCATTTCCAACTTAACAAAAAACAGACTTGGTGCTATATATTGTTTTTTCATACCTTTACCTATTAAGTGTTATATTATGATTTAGAAGAGAACCTTTTTCCCGTTTACAATGTTTATGCCCTTCTGCATCTTATTCAGTCTCTGACCTGAGAGGTTGTAGATAACGGTTCCTTCTTCTGTCTCTCCAATAGGAGTGACAATGCCTGTCGCATCATCAACATCAAACATAATATTGAATCCTCTTGCATCTCCACCAGTAAGATTAAGATAGGCACGATTGGCCTTGAGATTATAGGAAGCGTTATTAACATGATAGAAACCAATGCGATCGTCGTTATCTCTATCAAAACCAAGGACATAGTTGGTGCCTGTCGATGCGGTGCAGTCAATAGATGTTCCTGTGAAGGTTCCTGTCAAAGCATTATCTTCAGGAGAAGATACAGGAGCTACGTCTGTTTTGATATAAGCAGTATAGCTACCTGCGTCAGTAGCACCGACCAACATAACAGGTGTGCCAGCTTCAATAGTGCTCTCCAAAGCATCACCCATCACGAGGTAATTACCATCTTTTGTTGGAACATAGGCACTTGCACCAGTTATAGAGCTAATGGCAAATGGCACACACAGCGTAGCATATGAATGACCTGTGCCCGTATTATCATTGGCGTTGGTCATATTACCCGTAATTGAGCTGGCATCTGTAAGAGTCCAATGAGAAACTAAAGAGTTTGGTCCCCAACTCTTTATTATATTTCCTTTGGGGTAAAAGCATCTTCCGCCAGAACTGAGAGCCATATAGCCCGGTTCTGGAGTAACAGATCCTAACGTTGGTGTAAAGAAAACCTCAACGTCACCTGTCTTTGCATCATTTCCATTGCTGGGACCTGGAGTTAGAATATACTTACCTTGTATTTTTATTGAGAAGGAGTTTCCTGCACCACGGTTAATATATACAACGGAACTGGCGACATCGGATTTATTATCCCCTACATACATATCGTTTGCCTCGTTTTCAACATAAAGGTATGTTCCCGTTTGATGACTCTTGAGGCGATAGTAACCGGTAGTTGGATATTTGATATTTTCATCCCTGTAGCTTAATAACTCATTATATTCATCGCTAGTAACGATATTATCTCCTGTAAATTCTATTATTTTTTCACTTAGAATTGTAGCATTTGACTCACTTATCTTGAAATACTCATCCCCTGGATTATTGACATATGGCTGTATCTTGGATGTGACAGACTTAGTATAGTTTGCAGTTACCTGGTAGAGAGCAAATGTTCCCCATGCATATGGGCCAGTTCCTCCTGTGGGATAATTATTACCACTCGATGTAAAAAAAAGCTGGTCTGTACTGCTGTCCATATTATAGATGTTAAATCCTCCTGATGTTGGCGATGCAACAAAATTCAAGTTGGATAAAGCACTTCCAGTTGTTGCCTGTTTACCTTTGACAATGTTTTGAATGTAGTTGTTAGTTTTAACAAATTGCACAGTATAGGCAGTGCCTGTGTTGGTAATTTTCACGATATTGACATCCTTCAAAGCATTTTGACTTGTTGCAGTAGTATAACGCACTTTTCCACCACTTTCTTCCACGTATCTATAGTTAGAGTTATTAGCGTAACTCCATTGTTCTAATACATAGTAACCTGAATTGCCACTCGTCGGAAGATTTGTTGTTCGTGTTGCCGACACTGTATAATCATAATCAGCGCCTGTTACACTTATTGTCACGTCGGCCCAAACGTTCCCTAACAAACATAGGGCTGCAAAGAAAAAGAGTAAAATTCTGTTTTTCATCTTTGTATGTTTTTGATTAATTCTTCCTGATTTGCTACAAATTAGGCACAACGACACAAGGGGCAGTGTTTACTGTCCCGAATAGTGTGTTTCGTAAATAGTTGGTGATTAGTGCATTAGAAACGCAACAGGGGGGGGTATTTTAGCTATCATTGTTACCCCTTCATTATTTTCGACAATATCCTGTATGTTTTCCAATAACATTCCTTCGCGCATTTTGCAAAGCAAAAGTATAAAATTTTTTCAGAAACAACAATAAAAACAATAAAGAAATTAAGTTGAATAAAATAAAAATGGACAGGAGATATACAAGAGATATATAAGAGATGTAAGAGAGATGTATCTCTCAAGGCACACAAGATGGCATAATCGGCAAAATACACGGTTTCATCGGGACAAATGGCGGTTTTCTGCCCTTGTTACCAAGATTGGCGTATATATGTTGTCGGATTTACACTTATTTACCGATATTCCTTCCGAAATTGTCTTATGGCGGAAAATATCTGTTGTACCTTCGCATCTGGAATTGGAATCCATATATAATAATAGGTATTAATTGTATTAAGGTAAAAAGATTATGAAAAAGTTTACTACTATTTTGACTTTGTTGCTCTTGGTAGCAACAACTGCCAATGCCCAGTGGGCCGGCAGGGGTACTGGTATCTACAAGAATGGCCAGTACTATGCTCTGTATGATACAGAAAGCAACTACATTTACACCATCGGAGAGTATGTCTATGAGTTGAAAGCCCCAGGGGCATCGATTTCATTTCAAGCATATAGAACTTTGGCAGGATTAGGTAATCTAAAGGTTACGGAATATTTAAATAATAATTATCAGAATCCGTTCTTCGATAAAGTTATAGCCAAATCAAACTATGCAGACTATGGTCCTTACAGTATAAATCATAATACAACAAAAATCAAGTTTTATACCGTATTTGGAGCAACGCTGTACAAAAATTTCAAGAACGTCATTGTCCCTATGGCAAAGTATATCTATGCACCATCTGCTACTGCGCTGGATTTCGGTTCGGCAGACAAGGGAAACCAGACGTCCAGGACATTTACCATTGCTTGGTGTAATGTTCCGGGATTCAGCTGGACGGTAACGGGTGCTAATGCCGGTGATGTGGAGGTGTCTATTGACGAGAATGCCCAGGCTGGTGTGTACAACACTTCAACCGTGACTGTGAAATATAATCGTGCCAATGCAGGTAATCTGGATGCCGTGCTGACATTAACGAACGAGTATAATAATTATTCGCATAGCATACAGCTGTCTGGCACATCCATCGAGACGGCCGTTACTGCCAAGATGCGTATCAATGCCGAGGCGAAATGGGGTACTTTCTGTGCTCCGTTTGATGTGGTTCTTCCCGAGGGTGTAAAGGCTTATACGGGTTCAATACAGAACAACGGTGAATGGATCAGGATGACCGAGGTAGAGGGTACGCTGCCTGCAAATACTGCTGTGGTTGTATGTGCACAGGAGCTGAACGAGACAACCGAATGGTCATTCAAGGACGAGCCTGTAACAACTGAGGGTCTGGAAAGTTGCTACACACCTAACCTGACGGGGAGTGTAATAGATATTGCTGCCGGCAACTATCTGCTGCAGAAACAGGATGATGTAGTCGGCTGGTACCTGATTTCGGGCGAGGGTTTCAAACTGGCTGCAAACCGCTGTTATCTGGCTGCTACGCAGAATGCACGTTCGTTCATCGGGCTGACTGCAACAGATGGTGATGCAACAGGTATCAACAGTATTGCATCCGAGGCAGGCACAATGGCTGACGGCAAGTACATGGTTAACGGAAGGATTGTGATAGTAAAGGCTGGCAGGGTTTACAACATGAACGGCCAGAGGCTTTAGGACAATTCATGATTCATACAAAATAACACCGTTAGAATTCGCTAACGGTGTTATTTTTTTTACTCTTTCAGCAAGTCTCTCCAGTCTGACTTGTTGTCGGTGGGTTTTATCTTGCCCTGACGGACGGCTTCCAGCCAGTCAACGCAGTTCTGGCGTTCCTTTGAACGGTAGCGATAGCGCTGGCGCCCTATCATTATCTCTGCACGGTAGCAGTCCTTGAACACGCGCTTGCCGCTTTTGGAGTATCCCTTGGAACCGGTGTCGTGGTAGACGGTGCCGCGTGTTACTATGTGGTCATGGGTGTTGCCTGACCAGCTTGCGCACGTGCGTTGGGCAGTGGACTGTGGCTTGTCGCTGACGTTAAGTTTTCTTAATACCATGCTAAAACATTCGTGTTTTTTATGGACAATCGGGAGAGAAAGCCGTATATTTGCAATCAACAAGCTACGCAAATTTACACCGCTGTGTGATACAGCTCCTCTGATTGTGCCCGATTGTCCTTGGGTACAAATTTAAGGCGCAAAATTGAAATCGGCGTAAATTTACGTTAATTATTAAGATATTTTAGCAAATATGCGTAAATTATGGCTAATTTCAATCCCATGAGGACGCGCCTGAAAGAGGCGTTTAGCTACCTGAAGGTCGAAAGGAAACTGGATCAGAAGGCTGTTGCTGCGCTGATGAATACGTCGGAGACGACTATCTCGCGTAACATTAGTGCTGCGGGAGACGGACGGGTAAACACTGATTTCCTGATACGTCTGAACAATGCTGTAGGGAATGTGTTTAACATACAGTATATAATTGACGGCTCGGGGAGTCTGGTGGAGGATACCGGGCAGAGTGCGAAAAAAGAGAAAAGGGGCGAGGAGAGTCTTTCGGACCTGGTGGCGAGGTTAATAGACGAGGTGGAATCGCTGAGGAATATACTGACTACGGAAATAAGCTCGGTGCAGAACATAAAGGCGCAATTGCATGAAGAGCGTGAGGTGATGCAGTCATTGACGAGGCAGCTGAGCACGGTCCTGAACAAGGTGCGGGGCGAATAAACAGCAGAAAATTACGGGTCGTTTTTGTGTTATTGACAGATTTTTTTTGTAATTTTGTGTCTGACTATTGTAGAAATCTGTTATAGGATATGGCACAGAAACAGGAGCGCATGGAGTGGCTGGATGCCATGCGCGGATTTACAATGCTGATGGTTGTGGCTTACCACGTGAGCCTGGTAAGTTTCGGTGAGACGCCCAAGACTTCGGCAGCAATGTCGTTGCTGGTGCTGTTCAGGATGCCTTTGTTCTTCTTCGTCAGCGGCTTTGTGGCTTACAAGGCTTCATTCCAGTGGAGCCTGGGGAACACGGCGGGGCTTCTGTGGAAGAAGATCCAGATACAGATTGTGCCTACGGTGATTTTCCTGATAGCTTATCTGGTTATACGGCGGGGGAACTTCGAAACGGAATTCATCAAGGCATTGGAGAGTCCCTACAAGTATGGCTATTGGTTTACGCTGACGCTGCTGTATATGTTTATATGCTACTACACGTTGTCGTTGCTGCTGAGGAGGGTGAAATGCCAGAACGTGATATGGATAATAATATGGATTGCAAGCATTGCGGTGTATGCTACGGCATATATGCCCAAGTATTTCACTTATCCGAAGGATTATTTCTGGAAGACGAGCAGTCTGATACAGCTGGTCATATATTTCCAGTTCTTCCTGTGCGGAAACCTGGTGAGGCGATACTGGACAGAGGTGCAGAGGGTGTTTGAGTCAAAGTGGTTCTTCCCTATCCTGGCAATCCTGGCTTTTGTATGCTGTGCGGACATACTGCGCTGGCACAACCTGCGTTTCATGTGGACGAACCTGCCGCGTACGCTGGCAATGTATTCGACAATGATTGTGGTGCTGATGTTTTTCCGCAGCTACAAGGATTCGTTCACGAAGAACACCATACTGGGGCGTTCGCTGCAATATGTGGGAACGCGGACGCTGGATGTGTACCTGCTGCATTATATATTCCTGCCTGTAATGCCGTTTATGGGCGAATGGCTGAACAGCAACAGGCCTAATTTCGTACTGAGCACGTTCTGCTCCATAGCAGTTGCGATAATAGTGATAATTTTCTGCTTGATTACAAGCAATATACTGAGAATAAGTCCGCTGTACAGCGAACATCTGTTTGGACGTAAGAAATGAATCTGTCGTTATTGATTGACAAGGTAAGACTGGCGCTGCTGAAGAGGAGCGGTAAGGCTCAGGGCGCCAACGGGAGGACATACGAGGGTTGGAAGTCGAGGGGGTACATAAAGGAGCCGCTGATAAGCTTTATCATACAAAGCCATGAGAAGAGCCTGCAGGTGTGCCATATCCTGGGTACTCTGCGCAGTGTGCCGGAGAGTGAGATTATCGTGATTGACGACGGCTCGTCGATTGAGCATACCGAACGCCTGGCGAGGGAACTGACGGGAACGAACGAGTTTCTGGTACGTGCAAACGACCTGTACGAGAACGTAATGTATGACAAATGCCTGCGCTTTGCGAACGGACGATACGTTGCTCTGCTGCAGGATGATGACGACATACAGGACGGGGAATGGGCACGGCGTGCGGTCGAGTTGTTCCGGCAATATCCTGATATGGCGATACTGGGTGGCTGTGATGGTCGCGAGGTACATTTCTTTGTCGATGAAAAGGGGAGGAAATGTTACCGCAGCGAGGAGATGAGCAGGGAGGATTTCTGCTTCGTAATGAGTGTGAACCGTGCTCCGATGTGGATTAACCATGACCTGTACAAGCAGCATCTGAGGCATATCGACTATAGTTTTGCGCCGTTCCAGAGCGATGACTATGAGCTGTGCCTGCGGGCATGGACCATGGGGTTGAAGGTGGGTTGGTACAGGTTGCATCTACCGAGCCTGAGCGTAGGGGGAATGCGTATATACAACAACTCGTTTACGCGGGAAATGACGGAACGCAACATGCCGTTGCTGTACGACTTGTATGCGGATAAGGAAGAATCTATCTTAGACAGGGTTGAGCAAGCCAATAAACGATAGTCTGAAGGACAAGGCTGCGAAGGGTTTCCTGTGGGGAGCGCTGAACAACGGGGCCATGCAGGTGCTGAATGCTGTATTCGGCATAATACTGGCGCGTATACTGTCGCAGGATGATTATGGTCTGGTAGGCATGCTGACTGTATTTACGGCTATCGCTGGTTCGCTGCAGGACAGCGGATTCGTCAGTGCGCTGGTGAACCGCAGGGATGTGACGCATGCCGACTTCAATTCGGTTTTCTGGTTCAACATCGGGGTCAGCGCCTGCATGTACGTCATATTCTTCCTGTGTGCACCATGGGTGGCTGATTTCTATCACGAACCGCTGCTGACGGATCTGTTCCGATACTATAGCCTGGGGTTCTTTGCTGCTTCGTTCTCGATAGTGCCGCGTGCTATCCTGTTCAAGCAGCTGAAGCAGAAGGAGCTGGCTCAGGTTACGGTGCTGGCTCTGCTGGTTTCGGGTATAGTGGGCGTGATAATGGCTCTGAACGAAATGGCTTACTGGGGAATTGCAACGCAGGGTATCGTATACACTGCAACGATTTCGCTGCTGAGCTGGATAATTTCGGGATGGAGACCGTCGACGTGTATTACGTTCCGGCCGATACGTGAGATGATAGGCTTCTCGAGCAAGATGCTGGTGACGAGTATCTTTACCCAGATAAACAACAATATATTCTCGATTGTCCTGGGCAAGTTCTATACCAAGAACGAGGTGGGAACATATAATCAGGCGAACAAGTGGAATATAATGGGGTCGTCCATGATTACGGGGATGGTGCAGGGAGTGGCGCAGCCTACATTTGTCCAGGTGGGAGATGACAATGTGCGATTGTGCCGTGCCTTCAGCAAGATGCTGCGATTTACGTGCTTTGTCTCGTTTCCTGCTATGTTGGGGCTGGCCTTGGTTGCTCCGGAGTTTATTGTAATACTTATTACGGACAAGTGGCTCCCGTCTGCCGAGATGATGCGGATATTGTGCGTAGGGGGTGCGTTCCTGCCTATCTCGACATTGTATTTCAATATGATAATATCCCAGGGGAGGAGCAGCATATATATGTGGAATATTATCTGCCAGGGTATGCTGCTGTTGCTGACGGTTATAGCCATACACTGGCTGAAGGGCGGGATACGTGAGATGGTAATTGCCAATGTGGTTATTATCGTTCTGTGGACGGGTATATGGCACTGGTTTGTGCGTAGCCTGATAGGGTTCCGCACGCGTCAGGCATTGCGCGATATACTACCGTTCCTGACGATTGCTGCACTGACAATGGTTGCAACGTATTTCCTGACAGAGGGCTTTGGCAACATCTATCTGCTGCTTTTCTCGCGCATAGCGATTGCTGCCGTCATCTATGTGACAGCATTGTGGATTTTCGGTGCAAAGATACTGAGGGAGAGCCTGGGATTCCTGCTGAAGAGAAAGGTTAGCTGACGAAGCGCTGAAGATCTTCGGGGTATGTAATCTTGATATTTGAACTTTCTCCTGCCACTATCTTGATGGGTACATCGGGCAGGTAGTTGCGGACTACCCCGCAGTCGTCGGTTGGCTGGAAACCGGGGTCTTGCAGTCCCAGGTCGAATGCTGTACGCAGGATATGCTGGCGGAAGCCCTGGGGTGTCTGCATATTGCGCAGGGTATGTCGCGGCAGGGTCTCGACAATACAGTCGTCTGCGTCCACACGGACTGTGGTGTCGGTACATGGAACTGCAACACCGCATGCATCGTATTCGTGCAATGCCTGGATACAACGGTTGATAATCTCCTGGCTGACAAAGGGACGGACTGCATCGTGGATAAGCAGTATGTCATCGGGATTGGTACAGACCTCCAATGCGGAAAGTGTGCTGTGATAACGTTCCTTGCCACCAGGACGGACATGCTGGACCTTGGGATATGACGCGGCAATCTGCCTGACCTCGTCGACGAAGTCCTGACGCGTTACAATAACGATACTGTCTATCCGCTCACATTGCTGGAAGATACGTATGCTGTGTTCCAGTACGGTGCATCCGTTTATCTCGAGAAACTGCTTTGGCTTGTCCGAACCGAAGCGGCTGCCGCTGCCACCTGCAAGGAGTATTGCTGTTACCATGTGATATCAGAAGCCGAAGATTTGCTGATTCTCGTGTACCTGGACCATAGCACGGAACACGAAGAAATCCGTTGGGGTCGTAATCTTTATATTCTCGACAGGGCCGTTGACGATTCCCATGGTATAGCCATAGTGGCTCATCATGGTACATGAGTCGATAAAGTCGTTGCGTCCCTCGTCAATAGCCTTGCGGTGAGCCGAGATGATATCCGTCAGGCGGAAGCTCTGGGGTGCACGGGCAATGAGCGAGTCCTTGCGCGATGGTATCTGCAGGCTGTCGTCCTGCTGACGTACGACCAGTGTTTCGGTTGCAGGAACGCAGGTAATGCATGAGCCGCATTCCATTACCTTATTTATATTGTCGGTAATGGTCTGCTCGGTAATGAGCGGGCGCACGCCGTCGTGAATGAGTACATTGACACCGTCCAATGTTCCCTGGGATGACAATGCGTGTTGTTCGGCAGCACAGAGGGCGTTGTAGATCGACTCCTGGCCTGTTGCTCCTCCGGGTACGATTTTCACGACCTTGTTTATCTCGAACTTGCGGATCTGCTTCTCGAGGAAAGGTATCCACGACTGGATACAGGCTACGGTAATGGCATCTATATCCGGGTGGTTGTCGAAAAGCTCGAGAGTATAGATAATAATGGGCTTGCCGTGCAGTTCCAGGAACTGCTTGGGACGGGACTTGGTATTCATGCGTATGCCCGAGCCTCCGGCAAAGATTGCTGCTATATTCATTTAGTCAGATAATTAATTAGTCTTTCGAAGATGTCGCCTAATCCGTACTCAGGTTCCCATCCAAGGGCATTGAGCCTGCTGGTGTCAAGACGATGGAATGTTTCGGGAGCATATCCCATGTTGTCATTGGGTTCGACACGCACCGCGATGTGCGGGTTGACGTTGTCACGCAGCCATTCGGCCATTCCGCGTGCCGAGATATATGTCCGGGGATTGGCAACATTGTAAGCGGTGCCTTTCTCTCCGCAGAGGGCTATGATGAGCAATGCCGACACTGCATCTGTAATGTAGCAGTACGGGCGTGCCGAAAGTCCTGTTGTGTGCAGGACTATGTCCTGGCCAAGCGCTGCCTTTCGTGCAAAGGATGCGATAATGCGGTTGTCGTCCTGGGCGATGCCTGCACCTGTGGTCTGTGTGAGGCGTGCTATCATTGTCCTGAGGCCGTACTGCGATGCATATATACAACACAGGTTCTCGGCTGCACGCTTTGCCATAGGGTATGAGCTGCGTACCTTGGCAGGGTCAAGGTAGCCCTGATAATCCTCGGTGAGGAGTGTATCGGAATCCTGGACCTGTCCATATATCTCCAAGGATGAAAGGTAGACGAACCCACGGACATTTGTATCGCGTGCGTAGTCCAGAAGATGCTCGGTTACATCGACTATAGTACGGAAGGTCTGTACCGGGTAGTCAACAAAGAAGCGCGAGGCGGTGGGGGCTGCACAATGTATGATGTAGTCTGATTGTCCCAGGGAGGCGTAGTCCATTGTGGCAAGGTCTCCCTCGACAAACTGAACCTGATCCGGGCTGCCGAACATATGCCGTGCTTTCTCCATACTGCGTACAGGTGCAAGAATCCTAATATCGGAGTCCAGGGCGGTGAGGCACCGTATCAACGACGAGCCAATAAGTCCTGTCGCACCGGTAATGAGAAACGTCGTTCCGTGTAACTGCTCCCTGTACCGGAAGTCACGGACAAATTCCTGTATATCCTGTATCTGCTGTTTGTGCATCTGGTTACGAATTACTGGTTTATGACGATATCGTCCGCATGGTATTCGCTGCCTGGATTCCCGGGTAGTTCCATGTAATTGCCGTATTGTGCAGTGAGCTGCTCGTGGTAATCACCCATTACGGGGAACATGTGTCCCTCGAATTCCAGTTCCTTCAGCGGGAAGATTTGCGGGATAGATGATCCTGGTATTGAGCCACAGCAGCCTGCGTACCTTGCGCGAAGCCGCATCATCGGTCAAACGGGGGTTTTTCAGTATCGAATATATGTGACCTATGGTATCATTGCTGAGGCGGTGCAGGAAGCGGCTGGTCTTCTCGACAGGGAAGATGTCTATAAAGATGCCCCTCTCCTTCCACATGCGGTCGTAGCGGTTGATTTCATTTATGGTACTGCGGCGGTCACGCAGCTTGGCATACTGGAAGAAATAATTGGGGTCTGTCTCCATGCACTGTATGGCAAGGGTGTCCGGAAGTTCGTGCTGAAGGATAACTATCAGCCGGTCGTAGTCCTCCTTGAGCATTTCTATATCAAGGTCGTCATCCCACGGAATGAAGCCCTTGTGACGGACGGCTCCCAACATGGTGCCTCCGGCAAGCCAGTAACGGAGTCCGTGTTTGCGGCATATCCCGTCGACAACAAGCAGCAGTTCGAGCATGCGCATCTGCATAAGCCGAAGGGTGGAGCCTTCGGGATTGAATGTGCGGCGTAGTTCCTGTTGGTCGAATGCTGCTGTCATGGTTTAGGCTTTTGTGAATATTGTACGGTAATTACCGATCAGATATGCCGCATTGCGGATTTTCTGTCTGAGGCTGTCATCCCGGAAATATTGAAGCATGCGGTTGAGGAAATCTGTCTGATTGTCATTAAGGTCCCCTACCCTGTCGATGATTCCCTGTATCATGGGTATACGGTCGTTTGCCTTCAGTCCCTGAAGCCGGGCATAAAGTGCCTTGATGCGGGACATAGGCTGCATCTTGTCTCCCGAAGCATTGTTCCCGTGCATGCGGTACAGGCTGATAGTATGGGGACTGTAGACGATACCTCCACAAAAACATGAGAGTATTGCCAGCCACGAATCGTGGAAACTGACACCGTCGGGAAAAGGAAGCGCCTTGTCCAGAAGGGAACGGCGCACCAGCATGGTTGAGCCTTGATACGGGTTCCGCCACAGGAGGATAGTCTGGGACCTGAGCATGTCATCACAGGGGATGTAATCGAAAGACTGCTGCTGTGCCAATGTCCGGCCTGTAGGTTTCAGGTCCTGGTCGGTGATAACCGAGTTTGCACATGCCAGACTCTTGTCTCCGATTATATTGACAAGATGCTGCAAATGGTCTTCAGTCCAAATATCATCCTGATCGCATAGGGCAACATATTCCGTCTGGCTGCAACATTGGATTGCATGCTGGAAATTGTCCCTAAATCCCAAATTACACTTATTCCGGTGAACCCTGATGCGTTTGTCCTTTGCGGCATAATGATACAGAATATCAAGGGTATTGTCGGTCGAACAGTCATCGCATATAATGAGTTCGAAGTCGTGGTATGTCTGAGACAGGACAGATTCTATCTGCTCGCCTACATATCTTGCACCATTGTAGGTTGCCATCACTACCGAAACCATACTTACGCCTTCTTCCATCGTCCACTAAGCCAGGGGGTTCCTTCGATATACGGGACAAGCCACGAGCAGATCATAAAGATTGCCGGTAACAGGATTATTACATCATCGTACCTTCCATAAATGCTGCGACCGAACGAAATATGCACCAGACGGTAGAAGAACAGCATGGGGAAATGGCTGATAAAGTAAACCATGGAGTGCTCTCCTATGAAGCTGATCCACGGAACACGTGATACGTTTGCTGCTATCAGGAAGCCCGACAAGCCGCACAGGATGGCTGATGTATTGAACATGACGGGAAGGAAGTCTCCGGTGAACTTGTTGTTGCTCATTGCATAGGCCGCATCGTGGAAGACGATGTTCCCCACGACAAACCCTATGATCAAGAGCAACGATATGGTTATCGTTATGCCCGGAGACAAATGATCCATGATACGGTGCCAGGTGCGGCCCAGTTCGAAGAAGAAGATTCCCATGAACACGTTGTTCAGATCAAACCACAGCGGATTGCCGTTCTTGCACAACCAGAACCCTACAAGGGGGAACAGGGCATATACGAGTGATGTTGCCTGGGCCGCATACGGGGACAGTCTTCTGGCTACAATGGCAAGACGCAGCTTCTCAAGGAAATGTATCAGGATATATGTAACAAAAAACGAGAACAGAAACCATACTGGCGGATTGCCGTAGAAACCGCTGTTCTCCCATATATGTTCGACTTGTATCTGGGGTATGAGATGGTGGTATTTGTTGTATACCGGTATCTGCAGAGCAAAGTATATCAGGTTGCCTATGGTACCTGCTGCCAGAAAGGGAAGGAACAAACGCTTGGCCTTGTCCAGAACGTATGCCTTGCTGGGCATTGCAGTGACCGACTTGTTGAAATAGCCTGCCTTGAAGAAGAAGAAAGACATGAAGAAATAGCTCCATTGCATAATTTCGAGCCACCAGTCTTCGTTGGACTTACCACACTGCTGCATTGTATGCAGGCTGACCATGCGGATAATGCAGATTCCGCACAGAAGGTCAAAGGCATGATTTCGCTTTTTCATTTGCACAAAATTAACAATTTAATCCTTAATTCGTTATCCCTCATTCATTATTTTATATGCTGGCAGGGCATTTTTCAATTAAATTCCGTATTTTTGTGTTCATGGAAGCATTAGTTGATGTCTCGGTATTGATTCTGTTCTTCAACCGTCCCGAACAGCTGGGAAAGGTTTTCGACGAAGTACGCAAAGCAAGGCCTGCACGCCTGTTCCTGTACCAGGACGGACCCAGGGACGAGAGGGATATGCCCGGTATAATGGCGTGCCGCAAAGTCGTTGAAGATATCGACTGGGAGTGCGAGGTACATACAAAATACCAGGAGAAGAACTATGGTTGTGACCCCAGCGAATTCATTTCGCAGCGCTGGGCTTTCTCGCTGACGGACAAGTGTGTCGTGCTGGAAGATGACGACGTGCCGAGTGTATCGTTCTTCCGCTTCTGCAAGGAAATGCTGGACAAATACGAACATGACACACGTATCACACATATATCGGGCTTCAATACCGACGAGGTGACAAAGGATATCACGGATTCCTATTTCTTCTCGCGTGCATTCTCGATCTGGGGATGGGCTTCATGGGCACGTGTAGTGAACAAGTGGGACGGCGATTACGGATTTGTAAAGGATCCGCAGCAGTTCGAACTTCTGAAGCGAAAAGTCCGGGAACACAGGCTACGCAGTGATATGCCAGCGATGTGTGCTGCCCATGCCAGCCGAGGCAAGGAGTATTACGAGACCATCTTCTGGGCATATATGACGCTGAACGACGGAATGTGCATTATTCCGCGCGTAAACCTGATAAACAACATAGGTATGGAGGGTGGTGCGCACTACAGTGCCCAGCTCAATCTCCTGCCACGTCGTCTGCGCAAACAGTTTACGATGAAACGGCACGAAATGGATTTCCCACTGGTTCATCCTACCGAAGTAAAGGAATATCCTGCTTACCAGAAGCGCTATCACCTGATGAATGCCTGGGACAACCCATGTCGCAAGGTTCAGTATTCGATCGAGGAGTTCTGCCTGAACCTTATGGCAGGTAATTTTGGAAACATTGCATCTGCAATAAAGAAGCGTATACGCAAGACACTGAGATGAATGTCCTGATTATTTCCACTACAGAGAAAACAGGTGGCGGTGCAATTGCTGCACGCCGGCTGATGGAGGCGCTGAACAGGAATGGTGTTAATGCACGGATGCTGGTGCGCGACAAGCAAACGGATTCCCCAAATGTAGTGAATTGCGGCAACATCGTCCCAAAGGTTCTGGAACGGCTGGAACTGATGATGAAACTGCGTATGCCATGCAGCAGGACCTGGCCCTATGATACAGCAGACTTTGGCATAGACATCCTGGATACGCCGGAATACAAGAATGCCGATGTAATTCATCTGCATTGGATAAACCAGGGTATGCTGTCCCTTAAGCAACTTGACAGGATGGCAAGTGATGGCAAGCGAATTGTCTGGACGCTGCACGACGAGTGGCCATTCTCCGGCATAAAGCATTATAACGGAGATATAGGGTCTGACACAAGTATCGAGGAAACGGCCCGCTTCTGTAAGTTGGACGACAGAATCCGTAAGGTGAAGAAAGAGATATATGCGTCAGGCAACATACATTTCGCAGGTTGCAGCCAGTGGATTACGGATTTGGCGAAACAGGCCCTGCCCGACCAGGACTGTACGCATATCAACAACTGTATTCCGCATGACATCTTCCATCCAATGGATCAGAAGGAGATGCGCAGGAGACTGAACCTCCCGCTTGACAAGAAGATTGTCCTGTTCTGCAGCCAGAAGGTTACGGACAAGCGGAAGGGTATGGTATATCTGGATAATGCATTGCACAGGCTGGACGACGTACATGTCGTGCGGCTTGGAGCCGGAGGGACCTTCATCAGTGACGAGAAGACAATGGCGATGATGTATGCGGCTGTTGACTGCTTTGTGACGCCTTCACTGCAGGACAATCTCCCGAATACTATTGCCGAGGCCATGTCGTGCGGAACCCCGTGCGTAGGTTTTGACACAGGCGGCATACCCGAGATGATCCATCACAGGCAGGACGGTTATGTTGCAAGGTATTGCGACAGTAGTGACCTGGCAGAGGGCATCGAATTTGTGTTCAGCCATCCTGAACTGCGTCAGGCAGCAGCCGGCAGCGCGTTGGAAGATTACAGCGAAAGCCGCGTTTCACAGGAATATATCAGGATATATGAACAATAGATATTTCTTTTCCACGCTTATTGTTCTTCTTGTTACCGGCCTGAGTCTGTTTCCAGCACAGGAATTTCCCGAGGTTGATGTCCAGTTTGCAGACAAATGGGCGCATTGGATAATGTATGCCACCATGACAGTGGTAATAGGGATTGAGCAAGGATTGAAAAAACCCGTTAATGCCTGGGGAACGAGAATCGCGGTTATTGCCGTATTTGCTGCATTGTGGGGAGCTTTGATGGAATTGTGCCAGGCATATCTTACAACAACACGTAGCGGCGACATCATGGATGCTGCCGCCAATACATTCGGAGCTCTGTGTGGAGCTTTGGTCCTATTTCTGGCGTACAAGACAATTCCACGCCTGAAGGACACGGAATAATATCATCGTCTTATCACGCTTCGCAAGACAAACCACAGATGCTGAACAACGGCAGTTGTCCAGCCATAGTGTATTGTCATCAGGCGGAAACGCTCCTTCAGTGATGCGCGGTGATTGCGTGTGGTCATACCCTCGGACAGGTAATCCGTAAGTATCATATTGGTATTTAACACCGGCAACCTGCGGCGCGCGGCACGCTTTAACAGGCGTATACACCAGTCAAAGTCGGCACTGAAACGATATTTGAGATTATATTTCTCGGAACGTGCCAGGTCCATCCGCACATAGAAGCTTTGATGGCATACGAGCATACCACTGGCAAAGCTTTGCCAGCCTAACCTTTTGGGAGCCTGAAGGCGACGGTGACGCAGAAACCTGCCCTCGTTGTCAACGATATCTGTTTCACCATATACGATTGCAGGATTATGGGCATCACCCTTTAGCCAGTCTATTTTTTCAACCAGTTTACCGATGGTCGTACTGTCATGCAGGCAATCACCGGCATTAAGGAACACGATGTAATCGCCTGTGGCATTCTGCAGCGCCTTGTTCATGGCATCGTACAGACCTTTGTCAGGCTCACGCACGACATTGATCTGATGAGGAATATTCTCGTGCGAGTTACGCTCCACATATCGCTGGACCAGAAGGAACGTGCCGTCCGAACTGCATCCGTCTATAATCAGATGCTCTATATGCCTGTAGGTCTGGCAGGCGACACTGTCGATGGTCCGCTGCAACGTAGCCTGAGCGTTATAGGTAACGGTGGCTATGGTTATAAGTGGGAACTCTCCTTTCATAATCAGGAGTTGACGGTTAACCGGTTTTGTTTCTTCCTTCTCCAGGCTGTAGCTGCCAGAATGCAAAGGGCAATGAGCGCGAGGAATGCCATTGCCGAATATGCCACCGCCTCGGTTGTGTGGACGGTCTTCGGATCAAAGAACATAGTTATCTCGCATTCGCCGGCAGGTACCTTAACGGCACGCAACACATAGTCTACACGTCCTACGGGAACCTCGCTGCCATTGACTGTTGCACGCCAACCCGGATAATAGATGTCCGAGAATACTATTATGCCGCCGTTCTTGCTATTGGCCCTGTATTTCAATTCGACAGGTCCGTACGAGGTCAGGGTAACCGTAGCAGTGCTGTCCTGCGCAGAGGTGTATCCGGACATCCATTCTGCATCCTTGCAGGACGCAGAGGGCGATGAAACTGCGACTTTGTGCAGGTCCACCTTGTTCAGCATTGACAGCTCGCTGTCGGCATTACCGACATTACGGACCTCGTCGACAAACCATGCATTGCCCATTGCCGAAGGGTTCTGTACGGCTATCTTACTGCCTCCCTGGATTGCGAGTATCACATATTTCATGTTCAGCATGTCCAGTACTGGGAAGATACTGTCCCCACCCTGAAGGAACATACCTTGTTCCGTCTGAGCGATATTCTTCTGTATACGGTTCATCTCGGGAGAGATGTGAGCCTCTATCAATTCCTGATAACGGCGCAGTTTTGCCGCATGATAGCCTCCGATTGACTTGTGCCAGTAACTTGCGTCATTGCTGTTGAAAGTGCTGCATGACATATCAAGGGTACGGTAGTACGGTGACTGGTCCTCAAGTATCAGCTCGTCTGCCTCGGTTTTGGCAAAAGTCTGCTCGACCGAGGTCGGATATATGAACATGTCCTTGTTCAGGTAACGGGTATTAACGCCCCACATGTCCACGAGGCATAGCAGTGTTATGCCTATTACCATTGGAACAGCCTTTATCTTCCTGAAATAATACAGGAGGAGCATGCCTGTACCGATTGCAATAACGATGAACGAACGCATGCAGTCTGCCTGGAATACCGTACGGCGCATCTCGAAAAGATTGGAGCGTATCTGCGAATATATATCCGAAGGTATGTATCCGGCAGCAACGGCATCGTCAAACATCTGACTCTCGGACTGGCTGATATAACTGCCAAAGAATACATCCGGCATTACATAGAACAGCATGCATATACCTGCCGTAATACCGAAACTGAGCCATAATGCATTGACCTTCCTGTTGGTAAACGGCAACTTGACCTTGATGCATTCCGGGTCCTCTATAAACCTCCTTAGTGCCATTACCGCCATCAAGGGCATGGTGAATTCGGCTATTACCAATATGGATGCCACCGTACGGAACTTGTCGTACATAGGCACATAATCCAGGAAGAAATCCGTAAAGCCCATGAAATTCCTGCCCCAGGACAATGCGATTGACAGCATGGTTGCAATGAGTAGCGCCCATGACATCGGACCGCGTACAATCAACAGGCACAGGACAAAAAGCATGCAGACGAATGCGCCAACATATACCGGTCCCGATGTTCCCGGCTGATCCCCCCAATACTGACCCATCTGCTGATATATCTGCAGGAAACGGTTGTCGGCCTTTTCCATAGCCTCCTGGCTACGTGACAACGGCATACTGGCACCGCCCTTGGTATTCGGAACCAGTAAGGTCCATGTCTCGTCAATACCATAGCTCCATGCAGTGATATAGCTGCGCTCCAGACCGCTGGAAGTCTGGTCCTCGGGATTCTTCGTAACGTGGGTCAGCTCACTCTTGCCGCGCATGCTTTCCTTCTGATATTCCCATGTATGATACAGGTTGGAAGCATTCATGGCAACGCCCAGGATACATCCTGTTGCAAAGACACATGATGACTTGAGCCATCCCAGTCCACGGTCCCCTTTCCTGATTGATTCCACAAGCCATCCCAATGACATAAGACCGATTACGAACATGAAATAATATGTCATCTGGACATGGTTGGAGAGAATCTGCAAGCCCATGAACAGGGCTGTGACTATAACGCCCCAGGCATATCTGCCCCTATAGCACAGAGCCATACCGCCAATGGTGGGTGGGATGAAGGCCAAAGTGAATACCTTCCATATATGACCGGCAGCAATGATAATGAAGAAATAGCTGGAGAATGCCCAGATCACGGCTCCCAATGCTGCCATCCATACCTTGAAATCAAAGCAGCGGAGCATGATATAGAAGCCCAGGAGCATAATGAACACATATGCGGCAACATCAGGCAGGCCCAGGGTGTACCATGCCTTGATAGTTCCCAATGTATTGGTGCTGTCGTAAGACGGTGCCAGCTGATATGTAGGCATGCCTGAGAACAACGTATTGGTCCATCGCGGAGTCTCGCCGTTGTGCTGGCTGCGGTACTCGTTGATCTCCACACCGGCACCCACGGCTCCTGTATGGTCGGTTCCTGTCAGTACCTTGTGTCCCTGGATAGGATTCCAGAAATATGCAACACTGATTATGACAAACAGTATTACGGGAACTGCATCCTTGCAATACTTCAGATATTTTTTCATGGCTGGTTACTTGTTGGCACGTTTTCTTTCTAAATGATCCAGGATAATCTTGCGCATACGCATTGACTTTGGTGTCACCTCGACATACTCGTCCTCCTTGATATATTCCAAAGCCTCCTCGAGGGAGAATATCGTTGCAGGTATTATCCTTGCCTTTTCATCGGTACCGCTGGCACGTACATTAGTCAGCTGCTTTGCCTTGCAGACGTTGATCACGAGGTCTATGTCATGCACATGCTCGCCTATTACCTGACCTGCATATACCTGATCCTGCGGCTCAATAAAGAACTTGCCCCTGTCCTGAAGGTGGTCAATGGCATAGGCATAGGCATTACCGCTTTCCAGGGCTATAAGCGAACCGTTTATACGACGGCTTATCTCGCCCTTGAACGGCTGATACTCCTTGAAACGGTGTGCTATGATGGCCTCGCCCTGACTGGCTGTAAGCATATTGGTACGCAATCCTATGATGCCACGGCTGGGAATCAGGAACTCGATATTGACACGTCCGCCCTGACTCTCCATGCTGGTCATCTCGCCCCTGCGGCGTGTAACCATATCTATCATCTTGCTTGAAGATTCCTCAGGAACATTGATCGTCATTTCCTCTATCGGTTCGCACTTGACACCGTCAATTTCCTTGTAGATTACCTGCGGCTGCCCTACTTGCAGCTCGTATCCCTCACGGCGCATGGTCTCTATCAGGACACTGAGGTGCAGGACACCACGGCCGCTGACAATCCAGCGGTCGGTACAGCCCTCGACATTTTCCACGCGAAGGGCAAGGTTACGCTCCAATTCCTTTTCCAGACGATCACCTATGTGACGGCTGGTGCAGAATTTACCTTCCTTGCCGAAAAACGGACTGTCGTTTATCGTAAACAGCATGGACATCGTCGGCTCGTCGATACTGATTGGCGGCAACGGCTCGGGATTCTCGAAATCACAGATAGTATCGCCAATCTCAAAATTCTCGACACCGACAATAGCACAGATATCTCCGCTGGAAACGGCATCGGTCTTCTGCCGTCCCATGCCTGTAAAGATATGCAATTCCTTGATCTTCGTCTTTTCCTGCGAACCGTCCCGATGGGAAACAGTAATATTCATGCCCTCCCTGAGCGTCCCGCGATGCACACGGCCAACGGCGATACGGCCCGTATACTTGCTGTAATCAAGACTGGTGATAAGCATCTGCGGAGTTCCTTCCAGAACCTCTGGCTCGGGAATATACTTGAGAATGCAGTCAAGAAGGTATGTGATATCGTCTGTCGGCCTATTCCAGTCCTCGCTCATCCAACCGTTCTTGGCAGAACCGTAGATTACCGGGAAATCCAACTGATCCTCGGTAGCGTCCAATTCGCACATCAGGTCAAAGACCATCTCGTATACTTCCTCGGGACGGCAGTTAGGCTTATCAACCTTGTTGATTACTACCACAGGCTTCAAGCCGATCTCCAAAGCCTTCTGCAACACAAAGCGCGTCTGGGGCATCGGACCCTCGAATGCATCCACAAGCAACAGGCAGCCGTCTGCCATATTGAGCACACGCTCGACCTCTCCGCCAAAATCCGAGTGACCGGGAGTGTCTATAATGTTTATCTTCGTGTCCTTGTAGGTGATACTTACATTCTTGGAGAGAATGGTTATACCACGTTCCCGCTCCAATTCGTTGTTGTCAAGCATCAACTCGCCTGTCTGCTGATTCTCGCGGAACAGATTTCCTGCAAGCAGCATCTTGTCGACCAAGGTTGTCTTACCATGGTCTACGTGGGCAATAATTGCAATATTCCTGATTGAACCCATATTACGCTTATGTCTTCCTGTCAATTTCGCGCACAAAGTTATACAAATAATGTATAATGCGGTGGATTTTGCCGCAAAATCTCACTATTTCGCTGATTTTAAGCAATATTTTTTTACGTTTTACTTAGTACGTATCATATATTTTCCTTATCTTTGCACCCGCATTTGACCGGAGGCGGTAACCGAGCGTATGGAAGCTGCACGGCCGAACAAGTTACTAAAACAATAAGTACATTATGTATTTGAATTCAGAAAAGAAGGTAGAGCTCTTCTCTACTTACGGCAAGGGTGCTGCTGACACAGGCAGCGCAGAGAGCCAGATTGCACTGTTCACATTCCGTATCAAGAATCTTACAGAGCACATGAAGCAGAACCGCAAGGACCACAGCACAGAACGTGCCCTGACAGGTCTGGTTGGTAAGCGTCGTGCGCTGCTCAACTATTTGAAGGGCCGCGACATCAACCGCTACCGTGCTATCATCAAGGCACTGGGTCTGCGTAAGTAAGAGAGTTATCCCTCTTCTTTACAAGAGTAACACAAGGGGCTGTTCCAATATGGAGCAGCCCCTTTCTTTATTCCGTATATTACTGTGTATGCGTAGTCCTAATGTTCAAGATGCACACCCTGTTCGTAGTCATATTCCATTCTGATCTCCTGCTTACGCTTCTCGTGACGGGCAAGGGCCTCTGCCTCAAGGCGCTCCTGACGCTTCTTCTTCTGGGCCTTCGTAAGCCAGAAACGCGGGATGAAATCCTTACGCTCTGTAAGCTTGTAATGCATAATGAAGAAGAAACCGGAAAGACAGATCCAGCATACAATTTCCATCAGGTTGAATAAGGTTACCAGATTAAACTGGAAAGACCATACCACCCTGTAAATAAAGATCACGGTGCGCAACAGGCTGACAATTGCAGCAAAGAGCGAAATACGTTGTATAGACATATATATTATCTTGTTCAAATGATAGTAATAGGCAATAAAGAATAATGTAACGGGGAACCACGTCGCGGTAATCAACAGGTTGTACATATATATCCTGGACGAATTCTCGTTACCGTACAGCATGAAATACACAAGCCATCCAACTGCCAGCGACATCTTGACGATCAGGACGGCAAACACAACGAAGGACAGTGTCTGCATCGGCAAGTTATACGGCATCTGGAATTCGTTGGTAGGAATAGTCCAGTCAAGCGACGTCAGGAAATTATTATTTACACTCTTGGTGCTTTTATACCCATACCTCTTCAGTATGAACCGGGGAACCCAAGGCATACGGAAACCCAGGAAGAAGAACCTGCCGTTCCGTTGTGTCAGCCACTTTCCGTCTTCAGAAAACATGGGGTATGCATGACGCTGCTGATGGTGGTGATGATGTCCTCCAAACTCAGAATGACTCCTGGAAACATGGTGGGCAGCAGATTTGTCCCTGATGCCAAGGATCCTCTTCCACCACGGTCCGCGCTTATGCCTGACCCTGTTCTGCTCCTCACGCGTTGGAGTACGGTTTGACTTTCTTCTGGGCAAGGCTGTTTCAAAGAAATGAACCAAATCGCCCCAGGCATCACGACCCGCCTTATAACGAGGACGTCTTACTCCATTTCCTGAAGAATGATGATGGTGGTGATGGCTTTTGCTTTTCCTGAATGGAGCGGACATCTCGCTGCAGACCGTTGAGACAGGAGACTGAATCCATAAATACCAATGCACGGCAAACCATGAACGAATCAACATCAGAAACGTCCAGATACACATCGGAACACCATTGGCCCTGAACCTGAAACCGCTCTTGCGACTCTCGATCGCCTTCACGACACCTATCATCTGGCTACGCGTAATGCCGCGTTCCAAATGCTTGCGGTTATCTCCGCAGAGCCTGTAGCTATGCGTCTTGCGTACATGATGTACCACTCGATTGATAGTCAGGAAACCATCCTTACGCCTGTAAAGCACCATCGTACCACGTTTCAGGTGCTTTCTTGGCAAGGGACCTATTATACAGACATCCTTACGCGGATTGATTGTCGGACGCATACTGGAGCTGGTAGGATAGAACCTTGCTTCTCCACAACGCTCTATCTCGCTCTGCAAAATAATCTCATCCTGTGTCATTCCAGCAAATCCTTTTCTTCCAACATAGAAACGATACCCTCTACAGCATTGCGAATATCAGCCTCGTCTGCATCGTACTCCTCCATCATGCGGGTCACGGCACCGTCAACTGTCATATCTCCCAGGAACAATTGCATAATCTCGGCACCGGTATCGTTCAGCTGTATGATACCGGGAAATGCCTTGGCATCCTCACCTACCGTAATAGCCAGAGTGACCGTATGCAAAGGTTGGAACACAAAATTGTATTTAAGTTTCATCTATGCTTAAATTATGCCACAAAGATACAAAATTAAATATATTCTACACGAACATATCGTTTTTTTTATATCTTTGTGCTTACTATTTAGTACACACATACATATCTCACAATAATGAAAAAGCATCCCATCCTGCTCCTTGCCACAGTATTGGCAATCATCTGCACACCGCAGACATGGGCACAGACAGCTACAATCTCACCCCTGCCACAAAAGATAACATGGGGAGAAAAGGCATTTGACAACAATCAGCCAATCACCGTCAAAGGTGACAAGACTGCTGATGCAGATGCCGTAGCGATACTGAAAAAATCAGTAAACATATTCGATGCCAGGAAGGCGGCAAAGGGACAGAAGACATCACCTGTCAGCCTGATTATCGGTGAGGCAGGAGATGCTGTCGTAAGCAGGTATGCAAAGAAAATCCCAGCACAAAAGGAAGGCTACTACCTGAAAGTCACTCCAAGCGAGATAATTATAGCCGGGCGCGATGCAAGCGGCACCTTCTACGGAGTACAGACCCTGCTGCAGATTATGTCGCAGCCACAAGTCATGCAATGCGAGATCAGCGACTATCCCAGTGTCGGATGCCGTGGCGTCATCGAAGGTTTCTACGGGAACCCATGGAGCCATACCGACCGTTTGCGCCAATTGGAGTTCTACGGAAAGAACAAGATGA
Source organism: uncultured Prevotellaceae bacterium (assembly GCA_900313335.1). GTDB lineage: Bacteria > Bacteroidota > Bacteroidia > Bacteroidales > Bacteroidaceae > Physcousia. The sequence continues at coordinate 5,942 of OMQX01000007.1, read as the reverse complement.
ACATCTATGTCTACGGTCCCAAGGACGACCCGTGGCACAGGGACCGCTGGCGCGAACCGTATCCCGAGACACACAACGGCAAAATCAGGGAACTGGTTGAAGCAGCACATCGCAACAAGGTACAGTTTGTATGGGCAATCCATCCCGGCGTGGACATCAGGTGGATAAAGGAAGACTCGGTTAACGTCGTTAAGAAGTTGGAAAGCATGTACGACCTGGGCGTACGTACCTTTGCAGTATTCTTTGACGACATCTGGGGCGAAGGTGCCAAAGGCGACAAGCAGGCAGGCCTGCTGAATTATATAACCGACAACTTTGTACGCAAGCACAAGGATGTAGAGCCGCTGATAATGTGTCCCACACAATACAACAAGAGCTGGAGTCATGGCGACTACCTCTCCACCCTGGGAACCAGGATGTATCCCGAGGTACGCATCATGTGGACAGGAAACAGCGTTGTCGACATGATTGAGGAGAATGACATGCAATGGATCAACGACCAGATTAAGCGCAAGGCATTCATCTGGCTCAACTACCCGGTCAACGACTATTGCCAGAGCCGCCTGCTTATGGGCAAGACATACGGAAACGGGCTCAATATCCATGATATGGTCAGCGGCTTCTGCTCCAACCCCATGGAATATGCCGAAGCCAGCAAGGTGAGCCTGTACAGCATTGCCGACTACACATGGAATATGCCCGAATATGATTCCGTTTCATCGTGGGAACGTGCACTGGCATCACTTATGCCTACATGCGCTGATGCATTCCAGGCATTCTGCGAGAACAACGTAGACCTTGGCACTACGGGACACGGACTGCGCCGCGAGGATGAAAGTCCTAACTTTACTGCGGGCAACATCGATGATATGGCAGACAGCTTCGAATATCTGGTATGGGCTGCCAACAACGTACTTGCAGACAGCATCAACCATCCCGAGATGCTTAACGAAATAGCACCCTGGGTAAACAGCATGCGCCTGCTGGGACATCGCGGTCAGCAGTATGTAAGCATGCTATGTGCCCTGCAAGCAGGCGACACAGTGGCATTTATCGGTCACTACCGCGCACAGGCAGAACTTGAGCGCAAGCAGAAGTCCATCGTCAGCCGCAATTACGAAGGTTCCATCGTCAAGGCAAAGCCTGTTGTCAGCGGTGACGTCATCACTCCGTGGCTTACAGAACATATAGCCCAGGCTGTAAAGGAGTATAAACGTAAACATACCTACGGATTGGAATACTTCCCCGTACAGATACTGGAAGACGGTGAATACTTCATAAAGGTTAACGGCGAATACCTGACGGACGCCCAAGCCGGTGCAGACCGTACTGGCGACTGGCCGGTATTCCGCAAGGAGCGTGACGTCATCAATCCGCAGCGCCAGCAGTGGGTTATCGAGCAGGACAGCAAAAACGGAAGATACAGGATTACCAACAAACAGGACGGCCGCTACATCAACGAACTAGGTAATTTCTGGCGCTCGAAGAACAACCCCTATTCCCCTGACTGGAACACCTATAACCTGGACAGAAAGGACGGCAAGTGGAGCATTCAGAACGACGGCAACGCAGGTCATAATTTCTGGACACGCGAAGGCGACCGCATAACATCGGGCAGCAAGAAGCAGCAATATGTATTCGAATTTGAGAAAATAAAGTAACACATCCAATATGAAACACATTCTATCAACACTCTGTCTTTCGCTCTGTACCATATGTATGGCAGCACAGACAAACATTACCCCCGAGGCACTCAGATCGCTGGATAGCCAGCCAGCATCGGCAGCAGACCGTGCCATAAGCAATGCCATACAGAACAACTCCCTGTCCAATATGGCAAAGCAGAACAACAATCCATCGGCTCAGGACACCTATTTCAGCATCGACATACGCAACAAGGGAATCAGCGACCAGAAGAGCAGCGGAAGGTGCTGGCTGTTCACAGGCCTGAACGTACTGCGTCATGCCGCTGCAAAGAAGATGAATCACGAGGGCCTCATGTTCTCCCAGGTATACCTGTTCTTCTATGACCAGCTGGAGAAATCAAATCTCTTCCTGCAGGCCATCATAGATACCCGCAAGCAGCCCCTGGAAAGCCAGAAGGTACAGTGGCTCATGAAGAATGCCCTGAGTGATGGCGGCACATATACCGGCGTAGCTGACCTGGTAAGCAAATACGGAGTCGTACCAAGTGATGTGAAGCCCGAGACATACGTCAGCAATGCAACCAGCGAGTTCAACACCCATCTGGAACGCAAATTGCGCGAGATTGCTATCAACATCCGCGAGAAGTCCGCAGCAGGTGCAAGCCAGAAGCAACTGGAGCAGTACAAGATGGAGCAGATGAAGACCATCTACCACATGCTCACCCTTGCCTATGGACAACCTGTGAAGGAATTCACATGGGCACCCCGTGACGAGAAGGGCAAATACAAGAGCGAACCACGCAAATACACCCCGCAGGAATTCTACAAGGAATGGTGTCAGGATGCAGGAAACCTGCAGACAGACTACATCATGCTCATGAACGATCCCTCGCGTGAATATAATAAGGTGTACGAGATTGACATGGACCGCCACATGTACAACGGACACAACTGGCTGTACCTGAACCTGGACATCAAGGATCTGGAAAAATGCGCAATAGCATCACTCCGTGACTCCGTTCAGATGTATTTCTCATGCGACGTGGGCAAATACCTGAACAAGAGCAACGGTCTGCTCGATCCAAACAACTTTGATTACGAGTCCCTGTTAGGCACCAAGTTCGGCATGACCAAGAAACAGCGCATACAGACACTGGATTCCGGTTCAAGCCACGCAATGACGCTGATGGCAGTTGACCTGGACAAAGACGGCAACGCAACAAAATGGAAGGTCGAAAACTCATGGGGTCCGTCCTACGGCCACAACGGTTACCTGATCATGACCGAGGATTGGTTCCGCGAATACATGTTCCGCGTAGTCGTAAACAAGAAATACATCCCCGAGGACATAATGAAACTTACCACCCAGAAGCCAATCATGCTTCCTGCATGGGATCCTATGTTCTCTCCTGAAGAATAAACCGTCAGAATACTACCTGACAGGACATTTGAGCATGCTGCGGAACAATTCCACGGCATGCTTTTGTTTTTCCTGTGACAAAGGCGGAACATCCTTCAGGACATAATCCATTCCCATCTTCTCGTACTTGAACTTACCCAGATCATGGTAAGGCAGTATCTCTACCTGCTCAATCACGGAATAATGGGATAGATACTCCGCCACAGATTTCAGGTGCACGTCGTCATCATTGATGCCGGGAGTCACCACATGACGTATCCACACAGGCTTTCCTATTTCCTGAAGATACTCCATGAACCTGTGGTTGTTGGTACGCGCAACACCCGTCAGCGTCCTGTGCAGTTCATCGTCAGTAGTCTTTATGTCCAGCAGGACAAGGTCAGTCTCCTCCAGCACAGACTTGGCAGCATCACTGAATATAGCCCCGCTGGTATCCAGTGCCGTCGGAATACCGTTCTCGTGACACAACCTGAAATACTCCCGGACAAACTCAGGCTGTACCAGCGGTTCTCCGCCAGTACATGTGACACCGCCCGACTGTATGAAACTGCGATACTTCAGCGTTTCCGCCATCAGCTCTTCCGGCGTCCATTCCCACTGCACATTCCCATGTACGTCCCACGTATCAGGATTGTGACAGAACTTACAACGCATGGGACAACCCTGCATGAAGGCAAGGAAACGGATGCCAGGACCGTCCACGGTCCCGAAAGACTCTATCGAATGTATGCGACCAATCATAATAGCCTGTTTCTGTTTTTTTGCAGGACAAATATAGCAATTTGTTTTTACATCCTGCCCATCATGGACAGGAAATACTCATGAATACGGGTATCCCCGTCCAATTCCGGATGAAAAGCCGTAACCAGCTGATTACCCTGCTGCGCCGCCACAATATGACCGTCAACGACAGACAAGACCTCCACCCCATCAGAAACAGACTCTATATACGGCGCACGGATGAAAGTCATTGGAACAGGCCCTATCCCCCTGAATTCGCTGACCGTATGGAAACTGCCCAGCTGCCTCCCGTACGCATTCCTCCTGACCTTTATATCCATCGTATCCAGATGCCCGCCATCCAGCATAATAAGACCTGCACAAGTCCCAAATACAGGCATGCCCGAGAGAATAGTCTCACGTACGGGTTCGAACAAAGCCTCGTCCCTGATGATACGCATCATAGCCGTGCTTTCCCCGCCCGGAATTACGAGGCCGGACATCCCCACTCCGTCTCCCCCGACGGGAAGAAACCCGTTCCAGTCCTCCAGGTTTCTTATTAGCACCGTCTCTGCCCCAAGACGCTGGAGCATCTGCTGGTGCTCAGCAAATGCCCCCTGCAAAGCCAATATTGCTACCCTTTCCACATCTTAACCCTTTAACTTTTTAACCTTTTAATCATTTAACCTTATAAAAGTTCAACCTTTCCTACTTCCCTCTTTCTGCCATTAAGAGCTGAATCTCGCTCTCATTGATACCAACCATTGCCTCACCCAGATCCTCGCTAAGCTCTGCCAGTATCTTCGGATTATTGTAGTTGGTCACAGCCTTGACAATCGCCTGGGCGCGCTTCTCGGGATTACCGCTCTTGAATATACCGCTACCAACAAACACACCCTCTGCACCAAGCTGCATCATCAGCGCAGCATCGGCAGGAGTTGCCACACCGCCAGCAGCAAAGTTCACCACCGGCAGCTTCGCATTCTCATGAACATACTGCACCATGTCAAATGGCACACGCAACTGCTTGGCAGCCTCGTACAGCTCATCATCCGTCATGCCTGCAATGCGACGTATCTCGCTCTGCATCATACGCATGTGACGCACCGCCTGAATTATATCGCCCGTTCCCGGCTCACCCTTGGTACGAATCATCGTAGCACCCTCGCCTATACGGCGGAGCGCCTCACCCAGATCCCTTGCGCCGCACACAAAAGGCACCTTGAAATCACGCTTGTTGATATGATATACATCATCAGCAGGCGAAAGCACCTCGCTCTCGTCAATATAGTCAATCTCAATAGCCTCCAATATCTGAGCCTCGGCAAAATGACCGATACGGCACTTGGCCATAACGGGAATCGACACAGCCTCCTGAATACCCCTTATCATCTTGGGATCACTCATACGGCTCACACCTCCGGCAGCACGTATATCAGCAGGAATACGCTCCAATGCCATTACCGCACAAGCACCTGCAGCCTCGGCAATACGCGCCTGCTCAGGTGTCGTCACATCCATAATCACTCCGCCCTTAAGCATCTGAGCCAGCTGGCGGTTCAACAATACTCTTTCATCCATAGCCAATAAAACTTTAGAACCATAAATATTAAATCCTATGGCGCAAAAGTATTGTTAAAAATAGAAATACGAAAAGAAGAGTTCCGATTGCGACAATATCCGTGCCGACTTTTCCTATTCAGCAATATGACGGCGGTATTCGCCTGGCGTACAACCCTCTTGCTGCTTAAAGAACTTGCAGAACACAGAAACTGCCTGGAATCCCAGACCGTCACTGACCTCCTTTACCGACAAGCGGCTGTTCTCCAGCATCTGTCTGGCTTCGCCCATCAAATAGTCGGCTATGACCTGTTTGGGAGATTTGGATACACTCTCGTTCGTTATCTGGGAAAGATAGCGGGGCGTGATGCAAAGCCTGTCGGCATAGAAAGCCACGCCGCGTTCCGTATTGTGGTGTTCAGAGACCAGGGTGAGGAAATGCTCAAAGACCTGGTTGGACCGCGTCGCGTGGGGGTCGAGGGCGAGTTTCCGCGCCTCGTCCACCTGCTTGGACCACACATCGGCGGCCAGGTAGGTCAGCGAGGTCAGCAGCGACATGGACGATTTGCCCATGTTTTTGTGTACTCTTTCCTGCT
>OMQX01000078.1 GCA_900313335.1 uncultured Prevotellaceae bacterium | reverse complement strand
ATATACGTTCCGTGACAAAGAGATTGAGGTCAAGCTCCTGCAGCACAATGACGATTTCAAGGGAGTAGACATTGCATTTACCAGCGCAGGTGGTGGGACCAGCAAGGAATTCGCAGGGACTATCACGAAGCATGGTGCCATTATGATTGACAACTCCAGTGCTTTCCGCATGGACAAGGATGTACCGTTGGTAGTTCCCGAATGTAATGCTGCAGATGCTTTGGAGCGTCCTAGAGGCATTATTGCCAATCCTAACTGTACGACAATCATGATGGTCGTAGCTCTGCAAGTTTTGGAGAACATCAGTCACATCAGGCGAATTCATGTGGCAAGTTACCAGGCTGCCAGTGGTGCAGGTGCTGCGGCAATGGCAGAGCTGTACGAGCAGTATCGTCAGGTATTGGCCGGAGAGAAGCCAACGGTTGAGAAGTTTGCCTATCAGTTAGCCTTCAACGTGATTCCTCAGATAGATGTGTTTACCGAGAACGGTTACACCAAGGAGGAGATGAAAATGTATCATGAGACGAAGAAGATCATGCATACAGATGCTGATTGTTCTGCGATGTGTGTACGTGTTCCTTCGCTGCGCTGTCATAGTGAGAGTGTCTGGGCAGAGACAGAACGCCCTGTAAGCGTGGAGGAGTTCAAGGAGGCCGTAAGGAACGGGCAGGGGCTGCAGCTTGAGGATGATACTGACAACAAGGTTTATCCTATGCCTTTATTCCACGAGAATTGCGATGACGTATACGTAGGACGCATTCGCAAGGATCTTGCCAATCCCAATGGTATTACTTTCTGGCTGGTCAGCGACCAGATAAAGAAGGGTGCAGCCCTGAATGCCGTTCAGATAGCTGAATGGCTTTTAGAGAACGATTCCTCGTTGGTGAAGTAATTCTTTACAGGATAAACTTTACGATATCATTACCCATTGCAAGAATCATCAGGGCGCAAAGTAGGGTTATACCGACTTTCTCTATTATCTCCATTGACTTTGGCGATGGCTTGTGTCCTGTGATGCCTTCGTAAACCAGGAGTACGATATGTCCGCCGTCCAATCCTGGAATCGGCAGGATGTTCATTACGGCAAGGATGATGCTGATAAAGGCTGTCAGATTCCAGAAGCGCTGCCAGTCCCATGCATCGGGAAAGATGCTTCCGATTGTAATGAACGAGCCTACACTCTCGGCTCCCTCACGAGTAAACAGGTATTTCAGCGAACTTACATAGCTGGTCAAGGTTTCCCATCCGTATGCACATCCTGCAGGAATACTGCTCAGCAGGCTGTAATCTATGTGTTGGGTCTTGATATCCTGTAAATGCTGAGTATCCCAGATTACACCCATCTGCATTTTATCTGTCAGGTGCAGGGTAACGGTATCAGGCGAAGATGCACCTTTTTGAAGTACAACGGCCGTAAGTGTCATGGCATCGGCGCTGTCCTTGGCTGTACAGTCCTTGCTGGCAAGGATATCTTTGAGCGATGCAATCAGGAGTTGTACGTCACTTTGATCCGTAAGGGTATCTCCGTTGATGCTCAGAATCAAAGCCCCTGGCTTTATGCCTACTGCCTCGGCAGGCATATCAGGTGCAACTTCTCCTACAACTGTTGGGATTGGCAGGGCGAGGAACTTGGGATTGTGCATCATCTCCAACAGGCTTACACCTTCTTCGGGCATTACGATATCGACTTCTGTCCTGTTCCCTTTGGCGAAAACATCTTCACGCAGCACGGTGACAGTTTGTGCCTCGGATATCTCTGCCATTAATGCTCCCGAGAAGCCTTCGATGTCCTTGCCGTCGGTCTTGATCGGGATGTCACCGTTGCGGAAACCTATCTCCTTAGCCTGAGGGCTAAAGACTAGTCCGCTCTGGATATTGCGCATAGGAATGATATCTTGGCCCCATGTATACATTACGACAGAATACAGGACCAGTGCCGTGATAAAGTTGACAAGAACGCCTCCGAACATAATAAGGAAACGCTTCCATACTGGTTTGGAGCTGAAATCATAGTCATGCACCTCGGTCCCTATGTCCTTGGCATTCTTGGTTTCATCCACCATGCCTGCTATGCTGACGTATCCGCCCAGAGGAATCCATCCTATGCCGTACTCGGTTTCGTTGTCCTTGAAATAGGGGAACAGGCGTGTAAACCATTTGTCACGGGTTGAGAACAGGTGAAAATAGGGGTTGAAGAACAGGTAGAACTTTTCGACTTTCACTCCGCTTATTTTTGCAAAGAAGAAATGCCCGCCCTCGTGCAGCACTACTAAAATGCTCAAGCAACAGACAAGTTGCAGGGCCTTGATAAGAATCAGATTTATATCCATGATTATTTTTTATAATCCATCAGTTATTTTAATATCATCTTTTCTGCCACATTCCTGGCTTCGGCATCACATTCGAGATAATCCTCCAGTGTTGGTGACTTAATATAGGGCACGCAAACAAGTGTTTCCTGGATGATTTCTGCCATTTGCAGGAAACCGCAACGGCCTTGGCGGAAAGCAAGATTGGCAACCTCGTTGGCAGCATTCACTACGCAGGCGGCATTTCCGCCCAGTCGAATAGCTTCGTAGGCCAAGGCCAGACAAGGGAAACGTTGCAGGTCGGGTTTTTCAAAGGTCAGGTCCTTCAAATCCCACCAGTCAATACGTGGGAATGAACTCTTCAGCCTTTTGGGGAAGGACATTGCCAGCTGGATGGGAACACGCATGTCAGGAGCCCCCATCTGTCCCTTGACAGCTCCGTCCTGAAACTGAACGGCACTGTGCAGGATACTCTGAGGATGAACTACGACCTGAATGCGGTCGGGTTCGACATCAAATAGCCATTTGGCTTCAATAACCTCGAAGCCCTTGTTCATCATGCTTGCCGAGTCGATTGTTATCTTGGCACCCATATCCCAGTTGGGATGTTTCAGTGCCTGAGCAGCCGTGACATCCTTCATCTGGTCCAGTGTCATCTTGCGAAACGGACCTCCGCTGGCAGTAAGTATGATCTTTTCAATATCGCTGTTTTCGCCCATCAGGCTCTGGAAGATGGCGGAATGTTCGCTGTCAACGGGCAGAAGTGGAACATTATGCTCTTTGCACAGGGCAGTGATTAGTTCACCGGCAACGACCAGGGTTTCCTTGTTTGCCAATGCTATAGGTTTGCCTGCCTTGATAGCAGCAATTGTGGGTCGCAGGCCGCTGAAACCTACCAATGCAGTCAGCACCATGTCCACAGGTTTCATGGTAACTACCTGACACAATGCTTCGCTTCCTGTATATACCTGAATGGGTAGGTCTGCCAGTGCTTCGCTGACTTTCCGATATTGGTCCTCGTCTGCAATTACAACCGTAGCAGGCTGAAATTCACGGGCCTGTTGTATAAGAAGGTCTGCATTTCGTCCTGCAGTCAGCACATAAGCCTCGAAAAGGTCGCTGTGTTCGCGTATTACATCCAGGGCCTGGGTTCCGATGGATCCTGTGGATCCCAATATACATAGTTTGCGTTTCATTGTTCTAATAATCCTTCGGGAATATTCATGCATATGGTCCTTGTCTTAGGGTCGACACGCTCAATCAGAGGTTCGGCTGCAGGAATCAGTATACCGTCTATTTCGAAAATCGTGTTTGCGGTACTGTCATCAACCTTGTCGATGACACCGATATTACCGGCATTGCGGTCTTCCACCTTCCAACCTGTGAACTGCCTCCAAGTGTAGATGGTGTTGTCGTCTGGTTCCGGGGTCAGTTCCTGTGGGAAGTATACATCACATCCGACAAATTCCTGGGCACGTACTGCGTCATCGATGCCCTGAAATTTGAGCAGGGCAGTGGTGTCATTGCGGAATCGCCATTCCTCTAGGAAGAAAGGAACCGGCAACCCGTCAACCATCAGAAACAGAAAGTCTGCCTCGACCCTGTCCCACACATCATCAGTAAATGAAATGGAGATTTCCCCACGTACGCCATGTGTACGGGTAAGTGTGCCTATCTTGTATATTTCACCAATCATTCCTCTCGGGTAATCTTTGCACCAAGGGCATTCAGACGTGCTTCGATATTCTCATATCCGCGGTCAATCTGACCGATATTGTCTATGCGGCTGGTACCTGTTGCACTCATGGCTGCAATAAGCAAGGCAATACCAGCACGTATATCGGGACTGGTCATGCGACCTCCATGCAGTTGGAATTCCTTGTTGTGTCCTACGACAACTGCGCGATGTGGATCACACAGGATGATCTGTGCTCCCATGTCTATCAGCTTGTCAACGAAGAACAGTCGGCTTTCAAACATCTTCTGATGTATCAGGACGCTTCCTTTGGCCTGTGTTGCAACAACCAGCAGTACACTCAGAAGATCGGGTGTCAGTCCTGGCCACGGAGCATCGGCAATAGTCATGAAAGAGCCGTCCAGGAATGACTCTATCTCGTAATGCGCCTGCCTGGGGATAAAAATGTCGTCTCCCTGTATGTTAATTGTTATGCCAAGTCTGCGGAAAGTGTCAGGTATTATACCCAGCTGTTGGTAGTTGACCTTACGTATAAGAACTCCTTCTCCACACATGGCAGCCATTCCTATGAAAGAGCCGACCTCGATCATGTCTGGTAGAATCGTATGGGTCGTACCATGCAGGCATTCTACACCCACAATTGTGAGAAGGTTCGATGCAATGCCGCTTATCTGAGCTCCCATGGAATTAAGCATATGGCATAATTGTTGCAGATATGGCTCACAGGCAGCGTTGTATATTGTTGTGGTTCCTTTTGCCAGTACAGCAGCCATAATAATGTTGGCAGTACCGGTAACCGAGGCTTCGTCCAATAGCATGTACGAGCCTTTCAGCTGCTTGGCACGTATTTCAAAGACACCTCTTTCATGGTCATACTCGAAATCTGCACCCAATTTCTTTATACCCAGGAAATGTGTGTCAAGCCTTCTGCGACCAATCTTGTCACCGCCTGGCTTGCTAACCATTGCGTGCCCGAAGCGTGCTATCAGAGGACCTATGAACAGAACGCTGCCTCGCAGTCGCGAACAACGCTGTAGGAACTCGTCACTCTCCAGATATTCCAGATTAACGTTGTCAGCCTGGAATGTCATGTCTCCCTTTCCGTTGCGGGTAATCTTGACTCCCACGTCCTCCAGTAGGTGTATCTGGTTGTTTACATCTGCGATATCAGGAATATTCTTGATGCGGACGGGTTCTCCAGTCAGCAGGGTTGCACACAGCACCTGCAGTGCTTCGTTCTTGGCTCCCTGCGGTGTAATCTCACCTTTCAATGGGTGTCCGCCTTCAATTATAAATGCTGCCATATTGCAATCCTATCTCAGTTTATTTCTTTTTTTTGTTGATACTGGTGCTTACCGTCTGTAGTGGAGCAAACTGATGTCCTTCCAAGGCATCGGCAACCGAGTCATTACAGTATTCCTGAATGTCGCGAATGACTTTGTCCTCGCTCATTACATCCGGATTCCATGTAAATAGACTCTGTTTCATCTGGTTTGCCACCTTGCATGTCAGGGCATCACGTTCCTCACCGTCTGGCATCTTTGCAAGCGTATCCAAGGCCTGTTCCAGGATACGACCATAGAAACGCGCACGTATCTTACTCTGTGGGAGAGCCATTGGAGCAGGCTGTTCCTCGACCTCCTCCTTCTTGATTATTTCTACAGGATAGTCAATGTCTAACTGGAAATCGCTGATTACAGCCAGATGATTCCACATTTTCTGCTGTACGTCAATATTTGTGAGCTTCTCCTGCGAGATGTTTGCCATTACGGCAACAATTGCCTGTGCACATTGCTGGCGCTCCTCACGGTCCTGAATACTGATGCAGTATTTTACCATGTCCTGCACCACACGTCCGTATTCCGCCATCACCATTGACTGGCGCTCGGTGTTATAGTCTACTCTATTCATATCAGTTTCTTGGGTTTTGTCGCATGAAAATCCTTTAGGTAGAAAGGTTCGAAATATGCTGTGTCGGCAATACGCCCGCTGCGTATTCTCTGCTCTGCCAGCGGTGCCATGTTGGAAGCCAGCGGGTTGATGTCCTGAACGAATATCGCATTAGTGTGTTTGATGATCTCCTTGCATTTTGCCGATCCGTTTCCAAAGAATACGACAGGTCCACGTTCCAGATAATCCTTGTACGTTTCTGCATCTACGATATCTGCCTGAATGCCACGTAGGCAATGTAGGGAACGGTCATATATTGCCGCGTATACCTCCATTCGGCGCGCATCGATCATAGGTACAAGCAAGGAATTATCGGGAATCTCCTCATGATAGAGCAGGACGGGCACACACAGAAGTTCAAGTGTTGGAACGTTAATCAACGGTATGTTTCGTCCGTATGCCACACCCTTTGCCATACTAACGCCAATACGCAGCCCCGTGTAGCTCCCAGGACCCTCGCTTACGGCCACTGCATCCAGCGGAATGGCGTGATTTTCTGCAAAGCTGAGTGCATTCTGCGTGAAGACACCGCAATTAACTGCATGCGAAGGTCCGTCAAAGTCCTCCTCATGGTAGATTACATGATTGTCCTCAGCCACAGCTATGCTGCAAACCTCGGTACTCGTTTCTATGCTTAGGATTGTAGCCATCAGTTCAGAAAATTGCGTATTAGTTTCAGGGCTTCAGCCTTGGCTTCTTCCAGATTGTCATTCACGATGACATGGTCAAACTGTGGAGAGAAAGTCATCTCATATTCTGCCTTGTCAAGGCGCATCTGTATCTGGTCTGTCGAGTCAGAGCCGCGTCCTTCCAACCTGTGGCGCAGTTCGTCAATAGAGGGTGGCTGGATAAACAGGCTCATGGCGTCCTCGCCAAACTGACGTTTGATGTTTATGCCACCCTTTACATCAATGTCAAAAACAACATTGACACCTTTTTCCAGTTGGATTTCTACCTGAGAACGCAGCGTACCGTAATAGCGGTCCTTATATACCTCCTCGTATTCCAGAAACTCACCTGCATCAATCTTGCTACGGAACTGCTCGGGGGTCAGGAAGAAATACTCCACGCCGTCCTGCTCCATGATACCGTTGTTACATCTGGGGGGACGGGATGTGGCACTTATGCTGAACGCCATCTTCAATTCGGGATGCTCGTCCATAAGCCACTTTACTATAGTACTCTTTCCACTACCCGATGGAGCAGAAAATATCAGAC
>OMQX01000151.1 GCA_900313335.1 uncultured Prevotellaceae bacterium | reverse complement strand
TGGAATGCTTCGTGCATGGCGCGCAATGCGTGGCGGAGAGCGGTCGCTGCATGATGAGCCACGACGCCTACGGCTGCAGCGCGAACCGCGGCGAGTGCCGCCAGCCCTGCCGCCGCACGTTTCTCCTGAAGGCTGTCGAGAACCTTGTCTATACCGTTTCCAAGATGCGGGTGGAGTGCTCCGTGAATCTCGACTTCGATATTGTCCAGCATAAAACCCTGATGATGCAGATATTGATCGTAGGGATCGATGCTTGTAGCGAGTGGTGTGAGTATATTCTGTGCCGTCCTGAAATCAGTCGGTGGCAAAAGGTAATCTATATCGCCAGAGCACCTGAGCATCGGTTTGGGGTAGAGCTTGCCAATCATCTGTCCCTTGACGACAAAATATTTAATATTGCTGTCCGAGAACAATCGGTTAATCTCCTGCTGCTTTTGGTTTATCGTATAGTTGCGGCGGACAATCTGGGCAACAGCAGACATGAACTTGTCGTCCATATCTTGTGGGATATTAGGATGATGAGCTGTCCTATATAGGGCAATACCGTCTGCAACGATACCCTGGACCGTTTGCTCACATGCCAGTCGATAGATATACGACCAGTCAGGAGACGATGAGAGTTTTCCCTCAATGCGTTGCCAAAGTCCGGCGCGTAGCAAAATGAAAAAATCCCTGTCCTCAGCAGGTATGTATCTATTATCTGACATTAGAATCTTTCAATTATCCAAATCCTCGGCATACGGCACCAGGCTTGCTTTGGGAATATATGCCGTACTATAGTGACCGACTCCTTTTATAGTGACAACGACCCTTGTCTGACCATGGACACGGGCAACACGGCCGACTACTCCCTGAAAAAGTCCCTCCGTAATACGGACCAATCCACCTGGGCGAAATTTAATATCCTCTTCAGATACTATATGAGCCCATGGATGCATCACATTGGCAGCACGGACAAACGAGCACATCTGTTTAAACGGAATACGCAACGGCTCCAATCTTCCGGCCTCGTTCTTACAAGTACGGTCATAAACAAAGTCAACCCACTCGGGACCGTCACCACGGCGCGTAAGTGCCAAGGCTTGCTTAAATGTAGAGAATATAAACAGATTTCCCTTGAACATTGGTGTGAGTTCCTCATACTTACGACCTTGACTGAACGTAACACGCTTTTCGCATGGGAACCATAACAGGAAACCGTCCTGCCTATCTTTAAGTTCGTCGTAAAAACGTCTGGCACGACAATACGTTATGCGGAACATGAACCAACAGTAGCCGTCGGAAGGCTGGAAGTCGAGATTGGTTATCTGGTCAAAAGTCGGCGTATCTGGCATTAGAGCGTATTCTGGTGACACCCCTGAAGTTGAAAATTTCATCATCATTGGCTGTGATGAGAGTAATCCCGTCACAATTGTTGCACTTGTCCTGGGCGGTAGTGTGCAGAAAATCGACCATAGCTACAGAAATCCTGGTCATACAAAGCTGAAGATTAATACATCAGACTGTGTGCAATAAACACAAAACATATTAATTTCACCCGCACAAAATTACCAATAATTAAAGAATTATTATCATAAAGCGACACAAACACCGTCGGTTATTAACAATTATTAATAATTTGTAGACATATTTTTCACCCCCCAATGATTTTGACTGCAAAAAAAATGCTCAAACAGGAATGTTAGTTGAGACTTTTTGTATAAATTTACGCTCGGAAAAAGAAATAAAATGTAATAAAAATGAGTTTAGCTATGATTTCTAAAGCACGTCAGATGATGATGGCCGCGATGGGTGCCGTTCCGGCATTGATGGCGGCACAGAACGAAAAGCCTAACATTATCTACATTATGTGTGACGATATGGGGTATGGAGACCTGGGTTGCTATGGACAGCAACTGATATCGACTCCCCATATTGACCAGATGGCAAGAGAGGGCATGCGCTTCACCCAGGCCTATGCTGGCAGTCCCGTATCAGCTCCAAGCCGTGCGAGTTTCATGACAGGCCAGCACAGCGGGCATGGTTATGTTCGAGGCAATCGCGAGTATTGGAACAAGGGAGGCATTGACAACAGTATGTTTAATGGTCGTGGTGACTATTGGATTGTAGGCCAGGAACCGTATCTGATGACTCACGAGATTATTCCAGAACTATTCAAGAAGGCTGGTTACAATACTGGTATGTTTGGCAAATGGGCTGGCGGTTACTGGAACAGCAGGTACCCTAACAGCTATGCAACGGACAGCAACGGAAACACCGATACAGGAAAATACCAGACGACATCGTCCATGTCCTTGCCTAACAAGCGCGGCATAGACTGTTTTTACGGACCTGTGTGCCAGTTCCAGGCTCATACCTACTATCCAAATTTTCTGAACCGCTACGACCCCGAAGGAAAGGGAGACAGTCACATGGTTGCAGAGACAATGGAGCAGAATATCCAGCATGCTACGATATTCAGCGGCAACACGGACTTTGAGAATCGCAAGGAGTACAGCGCAGACTTGATACACCGATACGCGATGTCGTGGATAGACCGTATGGCTGAGAAGAGCGAACCGTTTATCGGTATTTTTACCTATACACTGCCACATGCTGAGTTGTGGCAGCCTAACGACTCTATACTGAAGAAATACACTCAGGCATTCCAGTGTGACGAGAAATCGCATGGTTGGGAAACGGGGAACTGGTATTACAAGAACAGTAACAGTCACGCGCAGTTTGCTGCCATGATTACCCGTTTAGATGCATACGTGGGCGAAATAAGGGCAAAACTGAAGGAGAAAGGGTTGGACAGGAACACCCTGGTAATCTTTACATCGGACAACGGTCCTCATGAAGAGGGCGGAGCTGATCCGACATGGTTCAACCGGGATGGCCTGCTGAAGGGTACCAAACGCTCGACTCACGAAGGTGGCATCCGAATCCCATACATTGCATGCGGACCTAATGTTCCGGCCGGAGTAGTTAACGATCACCAACTGGCATTCTATGATGTCATGCCAACACTGCTGGATTACATTGGCGAGAAGGATGCCGCAAGGGCGCACTCGCTAGAGGCCAGTACAGAAGCTGACCCTTATGATGGCATCTCGTTCTACAACACACTGACAGGAAATGACAATGACCAGCAGAAACACGAATTCCTGTATTGGGAGTTCCATGAAACGGATATGATGGGACTGCGCATGGGTGACTGGAAAATGGTCGTAAGCAAGGGTAACTGCAGATTATACGACCTTGCCAACGATATTCACGAGGACAACGATGTGGCATCGCAATATCCTGAGGTTGTAGCCAAGATGAAAAAGATTATTCTGGAACAGCATGTCAACAGTAATTTGTTTAGCGTAACATTGCCCAAATAAATTATGAAAAAGATATTTCTCATC
>OMQX01000075.1 GCA_900313335.1 uncultured Prevotellaceae bacterium | reverse complement strand
GTCTTTTTTGCAACTAATAAAAAAAATGTGTATCTTTGCACCATACAGATATTAAAGTACCGATATCACATGAATAGGAGAATACTGTTTCTGATGATGCTGTTGGCATGCAGCGTATGCATGATGGCTCAGGTCAGGGAAAACCGTCTGTTCCGCTTCGAGCGCAGCACAAACGACAATATCGTATGCTATGACGTACGTCAGAAAGACGGCAAGCTGGATATGGAAAAGCCCATGGATGTGTACTGGGCAACCTTGCAGGACCAGTACAGGAATATGTCGGGACTCAGCTTCTTCGAGCGCAAGTTCGTCTTCGGCTACAACATCCGCAGCAAGGGCAACAACGAGGTCAGCTTTGTACTGCGAGCATCGAGCAAGAAGCTGATGCATGTGCGCCTGGTGAACGGCAAGTGGCGTGCAGTAACGGACATTGCCGGACACACCGCATATGTCACACGTATGTATGTCAAGATGAAGTCTGCGATGAAGGCAGAGTATCTGGACATATTCGGCAAGGACATCGTTACGGGACATGACCTGAGCGAGAGATTGAAGAATTAGGATTATAGAATAGAGAAATAGGGACTATGATCAATTTTACGGTAGGACCTGTACAGTCGTCGGATGCTGTACGTGCCATAGGTGCCGAGCAGGTGCCGTATTTCAGGACAGCTGAGTTCTCGGAAACCATGTTTGAGAACGAGCGCCTGGTAAAGAAATTCGCAAACGCGACCGATGACAGCCGCGTAGTATTCATGACTTGCTCCGGTTCGGGAGGCATGGAAACTGCCATAATGAACTGTCTGAACAAGAACGACAAGGCCCTGGTGGTAAACGGCGGAAGCTTTGGCGAGCGTTTCGTCGAACTGCTTACATTGCACGAGATACCCTTCACGGAAATAAAGCTGGAGCACGGAAAGGCTCTGAAGCCTGAACACCTTGCACAGTTCGAGGGCAAGGGATATACTGCATTCCTGCTGCAAAAGCACGAAACCAGCACCGGTGTACACTATGACATCAATCTTGTTGCCGATTTCTGCAAGCGCAACAACTGCTTCATGATTGTCGATACTATATCGACCTTCCTGTGCGACCCGTTTGATATGTCTGCCACAGGTGCAGGCGTTATGATTACAGGCAGTCAGAAGGCACTGGCATGTGCCCCCGGCATTGCCGTTATGATCCTGGCTCCGTCGGCATTGGAGCGCATAGAGAGGAACAAGTGCTGCTGTCAGTACCTGGACCTGAAGATTGCCCTGAAGAACATGGAACGCGGCCAGACACCGTGGACGCCTGCCGTGGGCATCCTGCGTCAGATTAACGTACGCCTGAAGGAGATTGATGCTATGGGCGGTGCCGAAGCCGAGATTGCACGTTGTGCAGAACTGGCAAGGTACTTCCGCGACAAGCTGGTGGAGATGCAACTGCCCTTCGAGATCGTAAGCGAAAGCCTGAGCAATGCGGTAACGCCTCTGCACCCAACCACACAGTCGGCAAACGAGATATTCCTGAAGATAAAGGACGAGTACGGAATGTGGATATGCCCCAACGGAGGCAGCATGAAGGACACCGTGTTCCGCGTAGGCCATATCGGCTACCTGCAGAAGGAGGACTACGACAAACTGCTTGCCGCCTTTGCAGACCTCCGCGATAAGAAATTCATTTAGCACACATATCACGTCTATAGCATAACAGCGATGAAGAAGGTTATCACATACGGCACATACGACCTGTTCCATCAGGGACATTACAACCTGCTGAAGCGGGCAAAGGATCTGGGCGACTACCTGATTGTGGGTGTTACGACCGATAACTTTGACCTGGAGAGGGGCAAGATGAACACCTGCAACAACGTGATGGAACGCATCGAGGCAGTAAAGGCGACAGGTCTTGCCGACCAGATTGTGATAGAGGAATATCGCGGCCAGAAGATAGATGATATCCAGAAATATGGTGTGGACATCTTTGCCATAGGCTCTGACTGGGAAGGTTACTTTGACTACCTGAACGAGTTCTGCGAAGTTGTCTATCTGCCCCGCACACAAGGCATCTCGTCTACGCAGCTGCGCCAGGAGCGTCCCAGCGTGAACATAGGCATCATAGGTACGGGAAGCATAGCCTCGCGCTTTGTTCCCGAATCGGGCAATGTAAACAGCGCCGTAATATCCGCGGCATACAACCCAGATGCCGCGAAATGCAAAGCCTTCTGCGAAAAGCACAGCATAGCCGTTACGGCACGCGATACCCAGGAGCTGTTTGCCAACTGCAATGCCGTATATATTGCATCTCCGCACTATACACACTATGACTATGCCAAGTCGGCGCTTATGGCAGGCAAGCACGTACTTTGCGAGACGCCCCTTGTATTCAGCAAGGCTCAGGCAGAGGAACTGTATGCTATTGCCGAAGAGCGTAAGCTGGTGCTGATGGTTGCACTCAAGACAGCCTACTGCCCTGCATTCGGTCACATGTTCTCGCTGCTGAAATCACGCGTGATAGGCGATATCGTAGAGGTGAATGCAAGTGTTACCACCCTTACGGACGAGAGCTCGGAGAAACTGGACAGCAAGCGCTTCGGAGGCAGTATGAGCGAGAATGCATGTTTCCCACTGCTTCCCATATTCAAGTTCCTGGGGACAGATTACTGCAACATCAACTTCTACTCGAAGATGAAGAACGGCGTGGACATGTTCACAAAGGCAGTATTCCGTTACGAGCACGCCGTTGCCTCGTTCCAGGTAGGACTTGGAGTAAAGACCGAAGGCTCGATGACCATAGCAGGAACCAAGGGATATGTATACGTCCCCGCTCCCTGGTGGAAGACCGACTATTTCGAGGTACGCTACGAAGACCAGAACCTGAACAAGAAATATTTCTACCCCTTCATCGACGAAGGTCTCAGATACGAGATCAAGGATTTCGTATCATCCATCCTTGCAGGCGGATACTACCACGACAAGGTCTCCAGGAAGGAGAACCTGAAGATGGCAGAGGTCCAGGAGCAGTACCTGAAGGGAGAAAACGTCTGGAAACTCTAATCCTTGTCTGAACCGGGCAGTTTCATCAGCCCTACGCCGATAGCAATCCATATTATTTCGCGCACACGGCATATTATGCTCACAAATATGCCCACGGCAGGAGCAAGTCCCATTGCCGCAATAGAGAGCACGAATCCGCCCTCCTGTACGCCCAGCTGCAGCGGCAGGAAGCCTATCAGGTTCGCAAACAGGCTCATGAATGCCAGAATCAGTACCGAGTGTATGTAGGTCAGGATATAGCCCTCAAGTCCGCCACCGCAGTTCTCGCCAAGCAGCAACAGCATGAACATAATCTCCAGGGCCTGCACCAGGCGGCTGAAATACTCGAGGAAGAAACTGTGATAGAAAGCACGCTTCTCCTGGGCATGCAAGGCAGCAATCTGCCTGTCCACATTCTCCAGCGCATCGCGGTGATTGTCCAGGAACCTTCCGCTCCACCCCCTCAAGCCCGGTATGTGGCCGAGGAACTTGATAATCTTCACTACCAGGCCGTTCTTATAGCCCCGGCTGAACAGATAGAATGCAGCCAGGCAGAAGAAGAATGCAATAGCCAGCAGAGTGACAATCAGCTTGTCCATCATTATCGTCTCGCGTCCCGTTGCCTTTTCGTACCACCAAGTGGCAAAATACAGGAATATACTGGTAAACCACAGCCAGAAATGCGCAAAGATATGCATCATGGCATACAAGATTACGCTGCTGGTTGCACGGCGCTTGTCCAGATCACGTGACAGTTCCAGTATGCGATACGGCTCACCGCCAAGCCCCCCTACCGGTGTAGCATAGTTCAACGCATATCCCGTGATGGTCAGGCGGAACACACGCAGGAAGCCAACATGCTCGTCCTCGGTTTTCGTACCGTTTATTACGCTGTACCACGACATTGCGTTAATCAGGTAGATAAGCCCCCACACACCAATGATGGGAATCATCCAGTATCCGGCATGGCATATATGCTGCCACAGCTCGGTGAAACTTACGTCAAAGGTAAAGAGCATGACTACACATGCTGCGACACCCAGGAAGAAAAGTATATTGTTGAATGCACGTTTTGAAATTGACATTTGACCGATAGTTTGTTGACGTGACTAATACTTTTGTGAAATAATCTCTATCATCTCCGAGCAAAGACGCTCGCGACGGCTCTGCACATAATGCGTCAGCGAGCCCATTACTATTATTACGAACAGGAATGTCACTACAGGCACATCCAGCAGGCAGCACACATACAGCATCGTAGCACTCAGGTTAAACGGGATGAGAGTTGCATATTTCAGCACACCGCGCGAGCCCTGTACAAAGTACTGGCGCAATTCCTGCGGCATCTGTTCCACGCTGCCGAATTTCTCCTCTATCAGCCCCATCATCTGCTGGAACTGCGGTGTATCCTTCTCCTGCTTGCGAGTGTACGGAATATAGGTCTTCTCGAAGACCTGACGTATCCGCTCGCCCGACCAGTCCTTGCTCTCAAACTCCTTCTGCTGTCGGTCAGCCGTATCCAGTTCTCCACCCTTCTCAAACAGCAGATGCCCCTGAATCAGGTAATCCACAACACGCGACTGCGCGCCAAGACCCATGAAACCAGCAAAATTTGCAAGGACCAGAACAATAATCGTGACTATCCACACAGTAACGGCATCGTCGTTGAGACCCAGGAATCTGAATTCTATCTCGTGATGGAAATAGAAACGATATACCAGTCCCAGATAAAGAGGCACAAACCACACATATCCTGCCGAACCGTCCAGTATCCTGCCCCACTTGCTCCTTCTACCCGTAAGACGCGCCAGCTGCCCGTCCACGCAATCCAGCACATCCGCAAACATCAGCATGAAGCACGCAATCACGTTCATCATCAAGCCGTACGCTCCTGCGTAATGATAACTGGCGTGCATGAAAAACCACGTCGAGCCAGCACCTATAATCATCGATATTATCGTCACTGCATTGGGCGTGATGCCCGTAGGAGCCAGAATCCATGCAATAAGGAAACTGAAAGGCCTCTTGATATGGCGGTCAAACCAATCCTCGGTGTCCAATGATTTCAACGAAGCACCGAACTCCTGCTGCAACCGCCTGGAAAAAAGTTTTTCTAACATTATCTGATTATGAATTAAGCATTATGAATTCACTTGAGCAAGTCATCCTTGTACGAATACTGAATCATCGTCTTCAGGTTCCTCAGACGCCTGTCGCCAGATTTCGCAGGGCTCTCCATAATGATATGGTCTGCCCACAAGTCATACATAGTCGTACCCGTGCTATCGCGGAACATGGCACCGCTGGGATAGTTGCTGTATACAAAGGGATATGTATAGTTCTTGCTGAACACGTTACGGCTCCACGGGAAGGTCCTGCTGTGCGCAATATCCATCTGCGAGAGCACAGTTCCCACAATATCGCCCTGGGAAATCAGCACATCCGTCCTCCTCGCCCCGCTCACGGCACCGCCGGTAAACAGCAGAGGCATGTGGAAGAACTCCGGATTGCTGAACGTCGTATTATACATGTGACCATGATCCGCAAATATTATGACAAGCAAGTTGTCCCACACTGGCGTATGCGAAAGGCTGTCCAGGAACTCGCCCACACAATGATCCGTATAGGCAAAGGCATTGTAGACCTTGTCCTTCATACGACGGTACGGTACCTGGAAAGGCTCGTGACTGTCTATCGTCTGGCATCCCCAGTAGAAATGCCCCTTGCTGCCCTGCTTCCTGTACGTCTCCTGCATCAGCGACAACAAGGACATCAGCGCCGTACTGTCATAAGCACCCCAACAGCTGCGTTTCTCTACCGGAATGTCCAGGTCCTTGATGTCCCAAACCTTGTCAAATCCCGTTGCCGTCAGGTATTTGCCCTTGTTCATGTGATGCGCGTTGCCACCGTACAGATAATCCGTTCTGTAGCCTTCAGCCTTCAATACATGAGCCAGGCTCGGCAGTGACGTCAGGCACTCGTCCCGCATCATCAGCGATTCGGTAGGAAACGCCACATAACCCGACAGGGCACTTACCGTACCCCTGTCGGTACGGAAACTCGTCGCCCATGCGTTGGTAAAGTTCACACCACGTTCCATCCAGGCCGAAATCTCGGGAGCAACGTCCGGCTGTCCCCCCAGCGCCTGAATAAACGGAGCACCGAAACTCTCCAGCTGTATTGTCAGCACATTCGGCCGCGTCGTCTTCAGCAGACGTACCGTAACATCATCGGTGTTTTCCGGGAAAATCTCACCGAATATCCTACGGCACTCGGCATCATCCATATAGCAGAACTGCTCCTCAGGTTCACGAGCATACACCAGCATCGAGTGAACCATGTGTCCCACAGGATTGATTGCAGCATGGTTCAGCAATATCTTGTCCGAATGAAAGGCACTCGCCTCGTTTGCACTACGACCGTTTATACCTAATATCATTACCAGCAGCAGAACGCCCGTAAGCATATAAGGCAGTGTATATCTCGGAGGGATATGCTTGCTGCGTCGGTTAAGCGAAACAATTCGCGATGGCGTAATCACGACAGCCACGACCGACAGGACAAAAGCCGCCAGCAGGGACAAACCGAGCCTGCTCACGATGTAGCCCGTCGAAACACTTGAGCTCACATTACCCGGCGAGGACATATAGTTGAAGATACTGGCATCCAGCAGGAATTTCCAGTTCTCGTACATTATCAGCCCTCCACATGTAATTGAGGCAGACAGAAAGACCACCACAAACAGATACGGCCCCACTATCTTGCGCAGGGGCATACGCACAAAGTACAGGCTGAATGCCGTTACCACCCACACAGGCAGCACCATTATCGCAATAACGCGCAAGTCCAGTGGCAATCCCTGCCACAGCACATTGGCAACATCACTGATCGTGAAGAAACACACATCACGGTTGTAATAGAGGAACTCCACCTTGCCCGCCAACGTCATGACGGCAAGAAAGAGAATCAGACCCAGTATGTACAATGTTCTTTTCATATCTTCTGTATATCGTGCAAATGTCTGTAATACCCGTCTTTTGCTATCAGCTGTGCATGCGTTCCGCGCTCAACTATGCGTCCCTCGTGCAGCACACATATCTCGTCCGCATGCTGTATTGTGCTCAATCTGTGGGCAATGGCTATCGTCGTACGCGATTTCATAAGCCTGTCCAGAGCCTCCTGCACCAGACGCTCGCTCTCGGTATCCAATGCACTCGTAGCCTCGTCCAGAATCAGTATCGGAGGATTCTTCAGTATAGCCCTCGCAATGCTTATGCGCTGGCGCTGACCTCCCGA
>OMQX01000052.1 GCA_900313335.1 uncultured Prevotellaceae bacterium | reverse complement strand
TTATCCTGTTTATCCTGATTGCCCTTGTCGTAGCCGGATGAACTGTCCTGGTCGGATTGTGGTTTCACCTCAACCAGTGAATTGCATTCGGGGCAACGGGGCTGGTCGTCCAGAATCCATTCGCCGCACATCGGACATTCCCTCAAATGACCCTTAATGCCCACACCGCAGTGTGGACATGTAAGGGCCATTGATGAAACTCTCTGCCCGCATTCGGGGCATTTGATCATTGCCATATACGAGTTGTTTTACTCTTCTACAGCAGCCTGCGCGGCGGCAAGACGTGCAATGGGCACACGGAATGGGGAACAGGATGCATAGTTCATGCCAACCTTGGCGCAGAACTTAACAGAACTTGGCTCACCACCGTGCTCACCGCAGATACCTGTACGCATACCAGGACGAACTGCGCGGCCTTTCTCTACAGCCATCTTTATCAACTGACCAACACCCTTCTGGTCCAGAACCTGGAATGGGTCAGCCTTCAGGATCTTCTTCTCCAGATAGTCTGGCAGGAAGCTTGCAACGTCGTCACGGCTATAACCGAAGGTCATCTGTGTCAGGTCGTTGGTACCGAATGAGAAGTATTCAGCCTCTGTAGCAATACGGTCTGCAGTCAGGGCAGCACGTGGAATCTCAATCATTGTACCGATCTCGAACTCAATCTCAACACCCTGCTCGGCAAATACCTCCTTGGCAACGCGCTGGATAATCTCTTTCTGCTGCTTCAGCTCGTACATGATACCGATCAGTGGAACCATGATTTCGGGATGTGGATCGCAGCCTTCCTTCTTCAGACGGCATGCTGCAGTCAGGATAGCACGAGTCTGCATTGCTGTGATTTCTGGGAATGTGATACCCAGACGGCAACCGCGGTGACCCAACATTGGGTTGTTCTCGTGCAGGGAATGTACTCGACGCTGGATTTCCTCGACTGTTACACCCATCTCGGCAGCCATATCCTTCTGACCCTGAACATTGTCATCTGCAGGAACGAACTCGTGCAGAGGAGGATCGAGCAGACGGATGTTCACGTGGCAGCCGTCCATAGCCTTCAGGATTCCGTAGAAGTCCTCGGTCTGGAATGGCAGCAGCTTGGCAAGAGCCTTCTCGCGACCCTCTACGCTGTCAGCCAGGATCATCTCACGCATGGCCTTGATCTTCTCGCCTTCAAAGAACATGTGTTCTGTACGTGTCAGACCGATACCCTTTGCACCGAAGTTGCGTGCAACCTGTGCGTCGTGTGGAGTGTCGGCATTGGTACGGATCTCCATCTTGGTGTACTTGTCGCAAAGATCCATAAGTTCCTTGAAGTCACCGGAAACCTCGGCCTCCTTGGTGGCAATCTGGCCAGCATAGACCTGACCTGTAGTGCCGTTCAGCGAGATGTAGTCGCCTTCCTTGTATACTACGCCGCCTATTTCAACGGTCTTAGTCTTGTAGTCCACGTGGATTTCACCGGCACCTGATACACAGCACTTACCCATACCGCGTGCAACAACGGCAGCGTGAGAGGTCATACCACCGCGAGCTGTCAGGATACCCTCGGCAGCGCTCATACCAGCCAGGTCCTCGGGACTTGTCTCGATGCGGACCATGATTACCTTGTGCCCGTTAGCATGCCATGCCTCGGCATCATCTGCGTGGAATACAATCTGACCGCATGCAGCACCTGGTGATGCAGGCAGACCCTGGGTAATTACCTTGGCAGCCTTCAGTGCAGCCTTGTCGAATACAGGGTGCAACAGTTCGTCCAGCTTGTTAGGTTCGCAGCGCAGCAGGGCGGTCTTCTCGTCAATCATGCCCTCGTGCAGCAGATCCATAGCAATCTTTACCATTGCAGTACCTGTACGCTTGCCGTTACGTGTCTGCAGGAACCACAGCTTGCCTTCCTGTACGGTGAACTCCATGTCCTGCATGTCGTGATAGTGCTTCTCGAGCTTGTCCTGAAGAGCGTCCAGTTCCTTGTATAGCTCGGGCATGGCCTCCTCCATTGAAGGATACTTGGCTACACGCTCCTCCTCGCTTATGCCTGCACGCTCAGCCCAGCGCTGAGAGCCTATCTTTGTAATCTGCTGAGGTGTACGGATACCAGCAACAACGTCCTCGCCCTGTGCATTGATCAGGTACTCGCCGTTGAACAGGTTTTCGCCATTACCGGCATCACGGCTGAAGCAAACACCGGTTGCAGAGGTGTCGCCCATGTTACCGAATACCATTGCCATTACAGATACTGCAGTACCCCATTCATCAGGAATACCCTCCATCTTACGATACAGGATGGCACGGTCGTTCATCCAGCTGCGGAATACAGCACAGATGGCACCCCACAGCTGATCCTTTGGATCTGTCGGGAAGTCCTGACCTGTCTGGTCCTTGATAGCCTTCTTGAACAGTTCAACCAGTTTCTTCAGAGACTCAACACTCAAGTCCTTGTCCAGAACTACGCCCTGCTCTTCCTTGACCTTCTCGATGATAGCCTCGAACGGATCGATGTCTTCCTTGTTCTCCGGCTTCAGACCCATGACAACGTCACCGTACATCTGTACGAAACGGCGATATGAATCATAAACGAAATGAGGGTTGCCGGTCTTCTCGACCATACCTGCAGCCACCTCGTCGTTAAGACCCAGGTTCAGGATTGTATCCATCATACCTGGCATTGAGGCACGGGCACCTGAACGTACGGAAACCAACAGAGGATTCTTTGGATCACCGAACTTGCAGTTCATCAGCTTCTCGGTATGAGCTACAGCGGCATCAACCTCAGCAGTCAGCAATTCAACAATCTTCTCCTGACCAACCTCGTAATACTCGTTGCAGGTATCAGTTGTAATTGTGAAACCTGGAGGTACAGGTACACCGATGTGGTTCATCTCGGCCAGGTTAGCACCCTTACCGCCGAGTACCTCACGCATGGTAGCGTTACCCTCAGCCTGTCCGTTGCCGAAGGTATAGACTCTTTTCTGACTCATGTGTAGTTAGTTTTTATTAGTTAGTTAAATACAATTGTCGTAGGTGCAAATATAGTAATAAAAACGAAAACTTGGGTCAAATCCCCAACTTTTTCGATAAAATATACTACTTTTGCAATCAAATACACAGTATATGAGCAGACAGAAGAATAAACTCATCATCATAGAGAATGTCCGTATTACAGATGTGGCTGCCGAAGGCAAGTCTCTGACACGCATAAATGACAAGGTCTTATTTGTTCCCTACGCCGTGCCGGGAGATATCGTGGACGTGCGCATAACCCGCAAGAAACACAGTTTCATGGAAGGCGAGATAGAGCGTATCGTACAACCCAGTCCCTTGCGCCAGGAACCGTTCTGTGAACACTTTGGAGTATGTGGCGGTTGCAAGTGGCAATGTCTGCCTTATGACGAGCAGATTCGCTGGAAACAGAAGCAGGTAGTGGATGCCCTGACGCGCATCGGGCATATCAGCCTGCCCGAATGCCAGCCTATTATAGGCAGCAGGCAGACCAGGCATTACCGCAACAAGTTGGACTTCGGATGCTGCAACAAGCAATGGCTCACGCGCCAGCAGATGCAGGATGGAGTACCGTTTGCTCCTGCTGTAGGCTTCCACGTAAGTGGTGCTTTTGACAAGATACTGCCAATACGGAAGTGCCATCTGATGCACCCTCTTCATAACGATATCCGCAATTCTATCAGGGACTATGCCATGGAGCACAATCTGTCGTTCTTCGACTTGCGTCAGCAGGTCGGCCTCATGCGTGGTATTATTATAAGATGTAGCAACAGTGGCGAGTGGATGGTGATCCTGCATTTTCACTTCGACCATACAAGTGACGAAACGCTCGGGCAGAGTAGGGAAGAGGCACGTGGACTATTGCAGCATGTCGCAGACACTTTCCCGCAGATTACATCCCTGCTGTATCTTGATAACCAGAAATGCAACGACACAATAGGGGATCAGGATATCCTCGTTTTCAAGGGCAATGACCACATCTTCCTCGAGATGGAGGACCTTCGCTTCAAGGTAGGCCCGAAATCATTCTATCAGACCAATACCGAGCAGGCCTATGAGCTATATTCAGTAGCCCGCAGCTTTGCCGGTCTTACAGGCAGTGAGGTCGTCTATGACCTCTATACAGGCACGGGAACCATTGCCAACTTTGTTGCAAGGAAGGCCAGTAAGGTGATAGGAATAGAATATGTGCCTGAGGCTATCGAGGATGCAAAGGTCAACAGCCGGATTAACGGTATCTGCAACACCGATTTCTATGCAGGTGACATGAAGGATGTCCTTACGGATGCCTTTATTGCCCAGCACGGACGCCCGGACGTCATAATCACCGACCCGCCTCGTGCCGGCATGCACACCGACGTCATCAATGTCATCCTTAACGCTGCGCCACAGCGCATTGTCTACGTCAGCTGCAATCCTGCCACACAGGCGCGCGACCTGCAGTTGCTTGACGTTGCATATCAGGTTGACAGGATTCAGCCGGTGGATATGTTTCCCCACACACAGCATGTGGAGAATGTCGTACTGCTGACCAGAAAGAATCAGTAATAGCCCTTTATCGCCTGTACGTGTTCCAGTGACTGCGGATACTGCTTACATATTCCACTGTCTCTGTGCCACGCATGTATCCGCATCTCACGTCAGGATCCCTGTATGTATTAGGATACTGTAGCTGCAGGATCCAATGGCGGACATCATTCCACTTGTCGGCATTGCCGCCGTTCTTGCGCGTCAAGGTGCGTGCGTCGTCTATATGCCCCGATCCTCCGTTGTATGCTGCCAGTACAAAGTTGATGCGCTCGTCGCTGTCATGTATGTCGCTGTATTTTCCGTTCAGGTTGCTCAGCAGACGTGCAGCAGTGGCAATATTCGTCTCAGGGTTCCATATCTTGCTATTGGGAACACCCAGCTGTCGTGCAGTACTTGGCATTATCTGCATCAACCCCTGAGCCCCTGCCCAGCTGCGTGCCTGCGGATCAAAACCTGATTCCTGAAAGCACTGTGCAGCCATCAGCTTCCAGTCCCATCCAATACGGCTGGCGTGTCGCATGAAAATGTGGTCGTAATCGGAAATCTCTCCTCTGCCGCGATTACGCCACATTGGACGACGATGTATGCGAGTTCCCTGCTTCACACGATGAGTAAACTGAGCCAGGACTTCGCTCTCGCGCCGGGGAGTCCACCATGCGTTCATGGCATTGCGCAGGGATTGGATATTTGTCTCCCACGGAGCACTGTCTTTTTTCCTTACGTCACCTATGGCAATGAAATCAATCTGCCCGGCCTCCAACCATGACTTGAGCTCGGCACTGTCCTTTGCCACCTGCATTTCCAGTCGGGCACCTATGCTCTGTGCAAAGGCATCAGCCAACAGATATTGTATACCCATGCCATGCCCGTGCCATTCGTAATAGTATTCAGGACCGTTCAGCGTTCCGGCAATCACGGTACCGCTCTGCTGGATTCCATCCAGTTCGACGACATCTGCAGTATCTGTGTCCTTGGCGAAAATGACCGAAGGCTTATGCGATTTCTGCTGCTGACAGGACGCCAGCAGCAGAAATACCGGAATTAAGAGATAATTTCTGTTCAACGGTTATTCAACATCCTTCAGGATCTTGCAATCCTTGTGAACACCCATGAACGAGTTTGAGTCATACGTTGCATCTGCAGCAATGTGGATCTCCTTCAGGTTGGGGCAGTCTTCCACAGCCCATCCTTCGAAGGTCTTCGATGTAACGTCGAACCAGATCTTCTCGATAGACTCGTTGCCTGATACGGTATTCTTGCCTATAGTTGGCATGGGCGCAATGTGAACCTCTTTCTTGGCGCCTGGAATGTATAGTAACTGGTCAGGCTTCTTGCTTACGGCAGTATATACACATCCGTCATAGTCGCACAGCTTTGTGTTGGCATCCTCGACGAATACGTTCACCAGATTTGTTCCGTACCTCTTCAGACCTTCCACATACTCACCGATGGTCAAGATAAACTGATGGAGATAGATTTCGCGAATATTTGCAGGCAGAGGGGCCTGTGGGTCAAACGACTGCAACTTATATCCACGTACGGCGTACGGTACGGAAAAAATAGCACTTTCGGACGACTTGACCTGATCTACGTTGAAGGCCTTGCCGCGGAAACCATACACACAGGTGTTGTCCTCGAACAGCGGCATGTCAAAGTAATAGGGAATCAGCTTGGAGGCATAGCTGCTTGTAGATGTAGCCTTGTATGCAGTGCTCCCGTCATTTGTCGGGTCAATCACATACCATGTGTCATCTATCAGGGTGTATACCCATGCATGACCGCCATAACCGCCTAGGAAACCATTTGCGTTTACGGCAGGAATACCCTGGCTCTCCAACATTACGTTGCACAGATTTGAGTAGCCCTGACAAACCGCAGTGCGGTTCTGGAATACCGGATATGCCCAGTTTGGATCGACATCCGGGTCATACTCGGGCACTACGTTCATATATGCAATGTTGCTCCTGCACCATGCAAGGATGGCCTTCATCTTGTCAAACTTGGATTTCTTGCCGTTTATGACATTCTGTTCGGTAAACTCCTTGATTTCCTGGAATTCATTTGGCTTTATCACAACACCGTTAAGGCCGGAAGCATTGCTTGATTCTGCTACAATCAGCAATTTGCTCAGGTTGGGAGCCAGATTGGTTTCTGTTGTATATGACAGCAGGTTTCCGCTCGACAGGAAAGGAGTTGCCAAGTACAGTGAAGCATCCTCGCTACTCTCGTCAGGGTTGTATGTCTCATCCTCGGTGTCGGTGCAGAAATGTATGCTGCTGGGATTACGGAATGTCACAGGCTGGCTGTCCTCGCCTTGGTATATCTTGACAACCTGGGCGCTTGCACTTGTTGCCGCCAGTACTGCCATTGCGAAAATAATCTTTTTCATATTAATCCTTAACCTCCATTTTTAGTTTTTAATAACGACACCGTTAGTATCGTACATTTTACCGTCTTTTACAATAATCACCTTGCCGCCGCGGATATACTTGCCGCTGTGGCTCACTTTTGTAGGAATGGAATTTCCATCGCCCTCAATTTCCTTGATGCCGACAGGATCCTTTTCCTCCTCGTACAGACCGAAGACAATCTTCAGGTCTCTGCGCTCCTTCAGATCCAGGGACAGTACCTCTGCACCATCGAGATAAAGCACAGCCTTGTTGTCCTGGAACTTAACCACAGGCTCAGCCTCCAGACGGTAACATACCGAGCTGCCATCTACCCATACATAAATTGCATCAGGAGTATCGTCCCAGGCGAGAATACCTGTTGAAAACAGCAAACCGATTGCCAGTGTGTATAAAAACCTCATAGCCTTTCTTTTAAATAAAAGCCCCATCTTTTCAGTATTGACGGGGCTTTATTATCTTGATTACTCCTCAAAACCGTTTGGATTGTTCTTCTGCCAGTTCCAGGAATCGCGGCACATTTCCTCAATGCCGAACTGAGCCTCCCATCCAAGTTCTGCCTTGGCCTTGGCAGGGTTGCAGTAGCAGGTGGCGATGTCGCCCGGGCGACGAGGCTTGATGCTGTATGGAACGGGAACACCGTTAACTTTCTCGAATGCCTTGACGACATCCAGAACCGAATAGCCGTGACCAGTACCTACGTTGTAGATGGCAATACCCTTCTTGGCAACGATAGCCTTCAGTGCAGCAACGTGAGCCCTTGCCAGGTCAACTACGTGGATGTAGTCGCGTACACCTGTACCGTCATGCGTGTCATAGTCGTTACCGAACACACCCAGCTCTGGACGCTTGCCTACAGCAGTCTGAGTGATGTATGGCATCAGGTTGTTGGGTATGCCGTTCGGGTTCTCACCGATAGTACCGGACTTGTGGGCACCGATTGGGTTGAAATAGCGCAGCAGTACCACGTTCCACTCGGGATCAGCCTTCTGGACATCCATCAGGACCTCCTCCAGCATGGACTTCGTCTGACCGTAAGGATTGGTGCAGTGACCCTTTGGACACTCTTCGGTGATAGGAATGATGGCAGGATCGCCATATACTGTAGCCGAAGAAGAGAAGATTATGTTCTTGCAGCCATTCTTGCGCATTACGTCCAGCAGGACAAATGTGCCGTTCATGTTGTTCTCGTAATACTCCAGAGGCTTCATGCAGCTCTCGCCTACAGCCTTCAGGCCGGCAAAGTGGATACAGGCATCAAACTTGTGCTCGTCAAATACCTTCTGCAAACCCTCGCGGTCACGGATGTCAACCTTGTAGAAAGGAACCTCCTTGCCAATAATCTTGGCAACACGCTTCAGCGAAATTGGGCTTGAGTTGTCCAGGTTATCAACTACAACTGCCTCGTGACCGGCCTCGGTCAGTTCGATAAGTGTGTGGCTGCCAATGAAACCGGCACCACCAGTCAAAAGAATCTTCATGATGTGAATTAGGTTAAATATGTTATAAGTTCTTCGCTACAAAGATAATGAAATTTCGGGTACGATGCAAGAGTATGATACATTTTTTGTATATTTGTGCCAGAGAAATCCAATATGTTATTTCATGCATGCAACAGATACTGAAATATTTTCCTGACATCACACAGCACCAGGTGGAACAGTTCCGGCAGTTGGATGCGCTGTATCGCGACTGGAATTCCAAGATAAACGTAATCTCGCGAAAGGATATCGACAACCTGTACGAACACCATGTCCTGCACTCTCTCGGCATAGCCCAGGTACTGCGTTTCAAGGACGGCTCACAGGTTATGGACCTTGGTTGCGGAGGCGGATTCCCAGGAATCCCGCTCGCAATCATGTTCCCCAATGTACATTTTCATCTGGTAGACAGTATAGGCAAGAAAATACGCGTATGTAACGAGGTTGCAGGTGCGTTGGGACTCGGGAACGTCACCACGCAATGGTCACGTGCCGAGGATGTCAGGGACAGTTACGACTTTGTCGTATCACGCGCAGTAATGCCTCTTGGCGACCTCGTGAAGCTTGTTCGCAAGAATATCTCCCGCCAGCAGCGCAATGCCATGCCCAATGGCCTCATCTGCCTCAAGGGAGGCGAGCTTGAGCGCGAGGTCATGCCCGTAGGCAGGAATGTGGAAATAACCGATCTCCGAGACTATTTTACCGAGGAATTCTTCGAAACCAAAAAAGTTGTCTATGTTGCGATATAAGACATTTGTAATGAACCCAGTGCAGGTCAATTGCTATGTCCTGTGGGATACCGAAACGCACGACGGAGTTATCATCGACTGCGGTGCATGGAACGAAACCGAGCAGAAACGCCTGCAGGAGTTTATCGAAGGCGAGAGGATAAACCTACGCCATGCATTGCAGACACACATGCATTTCGACCACACCATGGGTGCAGAATTCATAAACCGCCAGTATGGGCTCCCGCCTACCTGTCATCCGGCAGAGCAGGAAGTATATGCATCCTC
Organism: uncultured Prevotellaceae bacterium; assembly: GCA_900313335.1. Classification (GTDB taxonomy): domain Bacteria; phylum Bacteroidota; class Bacteroidia; order Bacteroidales; family Bacteroidaceae; genus Physcousia. Next base: position 252 of record OMQX01000052.1, on the reverse strand, counting down.
GGCAGAAATGGTCATGCGTTGGTTCCACATGGATATCACCAATCGTATGCCACAATGTCAACCAACACTTTCGCCATCATCTGTTATAACACTGTCAAGCACCAAGATACAAGTAATACATACACCAGGTCATACACCTGGCGGTGTCACCTTTTATATAAAAGAAGAGAGCATGGCCTTTACAGGCGATACCCTCTTCCGTATGAGTATTGGACGTACTGACTTCGATCGTGGCAGTTATCAGGATATCAT